>NZ_JBHVET010000558.1:0-5902 GCF_042802135.1 Kitasatospora sp. NPDC057512 | reverse complement strand
TGCCGGAGCACATGGTGCCGTCGGCGTTCGTGGTGCTGGACGCGCTGCCGCTGACCGCCAACGGCAAGCTGGACCACCGGGCCCTGCCCGCCCCCGACCTCGTCCCGGCGGCGGCCGGCCGCGCGCCGCGCACCCCGCGGGAGCAGGTGCTCTGCGAGCTGTTCGCCGAGGTCCTGGGCGTCGCGTCGGCCGGCGTCGACGACGGCTTCTTCGACCTCGGCGGGCACTCCCTGCTCGCCACCCGGCTGGCCGCCCGGATCCGCGCGACGCTCGGCGTGGAGATGCCGCTGCGCACCCTGTTCGAGGCGCCGACCCCGGCCGGCCTGGCCGCCGCCCTGGTGGCGGCCGGACCGGCGCAGGCCGCCCTGGTACGGCGCGAGCGCCCCGAGGCGATCCCGCTGTCGTTCGCGCAGCGGCGGCTCTGGTTCCTGGACCAGCTGGAGGGCGCCGGCGCGAACTACCACATCGCGCTGGCCTGGCGGCTGTCCGGGGACCTGGACCGGCGGGCCCTGGAAGCCGCCGTGGCGGACGTGGTGGCCCGGCACGAGAGCCTGCGCACCGTCTTCCCGGCGGTGGACGGCGTGCCCCACCAGCAGGTGCTGGACGTCGTGGCGGCCCGCCCGCGGCTGCTCGTGAGCCGGACCACCGAGGCCGCGCTGCCGGCCGCCATGGCGGAGGCGAAGGCCCGCCGCTTCGACCTGGCGGCCGACGTGCCGCTGCGCGCCGAGCTGTTCGAACTGGCGCCGGACGAGCACGTGTTCCAGCTGGTGCTCCACCACATCGCGGGCGACGGCTGGTCGCTGGGCCCGCTCGCGCAGGGCCTGACCGCGGCCTACGCCGCGCGCCGCCGCGGCGAGGCGCCGCGGTGGGAGAGCCTGCCGGTCCAGTACGCCGACTACACCCTCTGGCAGCACGAACTCCTCGGCGACTCCACCGACCCGGACAGCCTGCTCGCCGGCCAGGCGGCCTACTGGACCCGGCAGTTGGCCGGCCTCCCGGAGCGGATCCAGTTGCCCGCCGACCGGCCCCGTCCGGCGGTCGCCTCGCACCGGGGCGGCTTCGTGCACACCGGACTGGACGCCGAACTGCACCGCGGTCTGCGCGAGCTCGCCCGCGAGCACGGCACCAGTCTCTTCATGGTCCTCCAGGCCGGCCTGGCGGCGCTGCTGAGCAAGCTCGGCGCGGGCGACGACATCCCGGTCGGCAGCCCGGTCGCCGGCCGGACCGACCAGGCGCTGGACGAGCTGGTCGGCTACTTCGTCAACACCCTGGTCTTCCGCACCGACACCTCGGGCGACCCGACCTTCGCCGAACTGCTGGACCGGGTCCGGGACACCTCGCTGGCCGGGTACGCCCACCAGGACCTGCCCTTCGAGCACCTGGTCGAAGCCCTCAACCCGGTGCGCTCACTGGCGCACCACCCGCTGTTCCAGGTCATGCTGGTGCTGCAGAACGCGCCCCGGGCCGACTTCGCGCCGCCCGGGCTGGACGTCGACGACATGCCGTTGACGACGACCACCGCCAAGCTCGACCTGATCTTCACCCTGTCCGAGCGGCAGGCGCAGGACGGTTCCCCGGAGGGGCTCGACGGGCTCGTCGAGTACGCCGGCGACCTCTACGACCCGGCCACCGTCGAGACGATGGTCGGGCGCTTGGAGCGGCTGCTCCGCGCCGTGGTCGCCGACCCGCGGCGGCGGCTCAGCCGGTACGGCCTGCTCTCCGCCGAAGAGCACGGCGACCTGACCGCCCTGGGCACCGGAGCGGAGGTGGAGCTCCCGGCCGCGAGCGTGCCGGAGCTGTTCCGGGCGCAGGTGCGGGCGATGCCGGGCCAGGTGGCGCTGGTGAGCGGGGACGTCTCGCTGACGTACCAGGAGCTGGACGAGCGGGCGAACCGGTTGGCGCACGCCCTGATCGCCCGCGGTGCGGGGCCGGAGCGCCTGGTGGCGGTCGCCCTGCCGAGGTCGGCCGAGCTGGTCGTGGCGATCCTCGCGGTGCTGCGGACCGGGGCGGCCTACGTCCCGGTCGACCCCGAGTACCCGGCCGCGCGGATAGGGCACATGCTGGACGACGCGGCCCCGGTCCTGGTGGTGACCGACGCCGGGACCCGGGACCGGCTGCCGGAGGCCGGCCCGGCCGGGTGGCTGGTGCTCGACGACCCGGCGACGGCCGCCCTGGTGGCCGACCGCCCGGCGACGGACCCGCTGGTCGCCATCGACCCGGGGCACCCGGCCTACGTGATCTACACCTCCGGTTCCACCGGCCGGCCCAAGGGCGTCCTGTCGACCCACGGCGGCCTGGTCAACCTCTTCGTCAGCCAGCGTCCGCTGCTGTTCCCCCGGGGGACGAAGGAGCGGCTGCGCATCGGGCTGACCACCTCGGTCTCCTTCGACGCCTCCTGCGACCAGCTGTCCAGCCTGTACGCGGGCCACGAACTGCACGTCCTGGACGAGGCCACCTGGTCCGACCCGGACGCCTTCGTCGACCACGTCAGGCGCGCCGGGCTGGACTACGTCAACGCCACCCCGTCCTATCTGCAGGTGCTCGTCGCACGGGGGCTCCTGGACGACCCGGGGCGCCGCCCCGCGGTGGTCTCGATGGGCGGGGAGGCCGTTCCGGACCAGCTGTGGGAGCGGCTGCGGGCCGTCGAGGACGTGTCCTGCCTGAACTACTACGGGCCGTCCGAATGCACGGTGGACGCCGTCGTCGCACCGCTGGGATCGAGTCCGCGCCCGGTGATCGGCCGGCCGCTCGGAGGCATCCGGCTGTACGTCCTCGACGGCACGCTGCGCCCGGTGCCCGCGGGCGTGGCGGGCGAGCTGTACCTCGCCGGAGCGGGCCTGGCCCGCGGCTACCTGAACCGGCCCGGGCTCACCGCGGGGCGGTTCGTGGCGGACCCGTTCGGTCCGAGCGGCACGCGCATGTACCGCACCGGCGACCTGGTGCGCTGGGGCGCCGACCGGAACCTGGAGTTCCTCGGCCGGACCGACGACCAGGTCAAGGTCCGCGGCTTCCGGATCGAACTCGGCGAGATCGAGGCGGCGTTGGCGGAACACCCGCAGGTCGCCCAGGTCGCGGTGACCGTCCGGGAGGACCGCGCCGGGGACGCGCGGCTGGTCGCCTACCCGGTGGCCGTCGCCGGGGCGGAACTCCGGCCGGACGAGCTGCGGGCACACCTGCGCGAGCGACTGCCGGACTACATGGTCCCGGCCGCCTTCGTGTCCCTGGAGGGCCTGCCGCTGACGGCCACCGGCAAGTTGGACCGGCGCGCGCTGCCCGCACCCGTCCACACCGCGGCACGGACCGGCAGGGCCCCGCACACCCCGCAGGAGCAGGTCCTCGCGGAGCTGTTCGCCGAGGTGCTGGGCGTGGCCGGGGTCGGCGCCGACGACGACTTCTTCGACCTCGGCGGGCACTCCCTGCTCGCCACCCGGCTGGTCGCCCGGGCGCGTGCCGCCCTGGGGGTGGAACTGGAGCTGCGCGCCCTCTTCGAGACGCCGACGGTGGCCGGGCTGGCCGCCGGGCTCGGCGGGGCCGGCCGGGCCCGGCTCGCCCTGGAACGGGCGGAGCGGCCCGCACTGGTGCCGCTGTCGTCCGCCCAGCGGAGGCTGTGGTTCCTGCGCCAGCTGGAGGGCGCCGACTCCGTCTACAACATGCCGCTCGCGTGGCGGCTCTCGGGGCGGCTGGACCTGTCGGCGCTGGAGGCGGCGCTGGGCGACCTCGCCGCCCGGCACGAGACCCTGCGCACCGTCTTCCCGGCCGTGGACGGGGATCCCCGCCAGCAGGTGCTGGCCGCCGGAGCGGCACGCCCGACGCTGTCGGTCACCCCGGTCGACGAGCCGGCCCTGCCGGAACGGCTGACGGCGGCGGCGGCGCGCGGCTTCGACCTCGCGGCCGAACCTCCGCTGCGCGCCGAGGTGTTCGAGCTCTCGGCGGACGAGCACGTGCTGCTCCTGGTGATGCACCACATCGCCGGTGACGGCTGGTCGCTGGGCCCGCTGGCGGCCGACCTGGCCACCGCGTACGCGGCCCGCCGCCGGGGCGAGGAGCCGCGGTGGGCGCCGCTGCCCGTGCAGTACGCCGACTACACGCTGTGGCAGGACCGCCTGCTCGGCGACGCGACCGACCAGGACAGCCTGTTCGCCCGGCAGGCGGACTACTGGAAGCGGACGCTGGCGGGCCTGCCGGAGCAGATCCAGCTCCCCGCCGACCGCCACCGCCCCGCGGCCCCCTCCTACGCCGGCGGCCACCTCGCGATCGAACTGGACGCCGAACTCCACGCCGGACTGGTCCGGTTGGGCCGGGAGCACGGCGCCAGCGTCTACATGGTGCTGCAGGCCGCGCTGGCCTCGCTGCTGGACAAGCTCGGCGCGGGCACCGACATCCCGGTCGGCAGCCTGATCGCCGGACGGACCGACCAGGCGCTGGACGAGCTCGTCGGCTTCTTCGTCAACACCCTGGTGCTGCGCACCGACACCTCGGGCGACCCGACCTTCGCCGAGCTGCTGGTCCGGGTCCGGGAGGGCGCGCTCGGCGCGTACGCCCACCAGGACCTGCCGTTCGAGCACGTCGTCGAGGCCCTCAACCCGTCCCGGTCGCTCGCCCGGCAGCCGCTGTTCCAGGTGCTGCTCGCGCTGCAGAACGTGCCCCGCACCGAGTTCGAGCTGAGCGGTCTGGCCGCCGAGATCCTCCTGGTGCGGACGCCGACGGCGATGTTCGACCTCGGCTTCCACCTGCTGGAGCGCGGCGGCACCGGCGGGCCGGCCGAGGGCATCGTCGGGCGGGTCGAGTACAGCACCGACCTGTTCGACCCCGCCACGGTGGAGACCCTGGTCGCCCGGTGGCTGCGGCTGCTGGCCGCGGTGGTCGCCGAGCCGGACCGCTCGCTGAGCCGGATCGACGTCCTCACCGCCGAGGAGCGCCGGGAGCTGCTGGTCGCCCGCAACGACACCGCCCGCCCGGCGCCCGTCGAGAGCCTGCCCGCCCTGTTCGAGGCGCGGGTCCGGGCGACCCCGGAGGCCCAGGCGGTGGTGTTCGAGGACACCGCGCTGACCTACCGCGAGCTGAACCGCCGGGCCAACCGGCTGGCCCACGCGCTGATCGCGCGCGGCGTCGGGCCGGAGCAGGTCGTCGCCCTGCGGCTGCCGCGCTCGGCCGAGCTGGTGGTCGCCGTCCTCGCGGTGCTCAAGACGGGCGCGGCCTACCTGCCGGTCGACCCGGACTACCCGGCCGCCCGGATCGCGTACATGCTGGAGGACGCCCGGCCGACCGTGGTGCTCGACGACCTCGCGGCCGTCACACCCGACGGGGAGCACCCGGAGACCGACCCCGACGTCACCGTGGACGCGCGGCACCCGGCCTACGTCATCTACACCTCGGGCTCCACCGGCCGCCCCAAGGCCGTGGTGATGCCCGCCGCCGGGCTGCTGAACCTGCTGACCTGGCACCACGAGGCCGTCGGCGGCGAACCCGGCACGCGCACCGCGCAGTTCACCGCGATCAGCTTCGACGTCTCGGTGCAGGAGATGCTCTCCGCGCTGCTGTACGGCAAGACCCTGGTGGTGCCGACCGAGGAACAGCGCCGCAGCGCCGAGCTGTTCGCCCACTGGCTGGACCGGCACGAGGTCGAGGAGCTGTTCGCACCCAACCTGGTGGTCGAGGCGCTCGCCGAGGCCGCGGAGGAGGCTGGGCTGGATCTTCCGCATCTGCGGCTGGTCGCCCAGGCGGGTGAGGCGATGCGCCTGAGCGGTGCCGTGCGCCGCTTCCAGTCCCGTCGGCCCGGCCGGGTGCTGCACAACCACTACGGCCCCGCCGAGACCCATGTGATCACCGCCTTCGCGCTGCCGGCCGACCCGGCGGACTGCCCGCTGCCGGTGCCGATCGGCCGTCCGATCGCCAACTGCCG
>NZ_JBHVET010000557.1:0-5917 GCF_042802135.1 Kitasatospora sp. NPDC057512 | reverse complement strand
CGGCCGGCCGGTGCGGGCTGGCCGCCCCGCCCGGGCGCGCGGCCGGTGCGGACCGCCGGCTGCCGGGCCGGGTGGTCGGCCAGCCAGCGCTCGATGGCCAGCCGGGCGGCGGGGGTGCGGGCGTGCGCCAGCCACTCGGGGGCGGGGCCGGAGGGCGGTCCGCCGCCGGCCGGGAGGGTCTCGGTGAGCACCGCGATCTGGTCGCCGTCCTCCAGCACGGTGGACAGCGCGGTGAGCCGCCCGTTGACCCGCGCGCCGATACATCGGTGGCCGGTCTCCTCGCCGAGCAGGTAGGCCGCGTCCACGCAGGTGGCGCCGGCCCGCAGCTGAAGCGTTTCGCCGCTCTCCGTCACCACGGTGATCTCGCGGTCGCCGGCCAGGTCGGCGGTGAGCGCGGACCAGAAGGCGTCCGGGTCGGGCGTCTCCTGCTGCCACTCCAGCAGCCGGCTGAGCCAGCCCGGGCGGGCCGGGTCGGTGCGGTCCAGCTCGTCGGCGTCCTGGACGGCGCCGGCCGGGGACGGGTCCCCGAGCGCGACCACCCCGGTCTCGGCCACCTCGTGCATCCGCCGGGTGCGGACCAGCACCTCGACCACCGCACCGCCGCTGAGCGCCACGGCGGTGTGCAGGGACTGGTAGAGGTTGAACTTGGGGGCGGCCACGAAGTCCTTGAACTCCCCGGGCAGCGGCGTCCAGCAGGTGTGCAGCTCGCCGAGCACGGCGTAGCAGTCGGCGTTCTCCTCGACCACCACCAGCAGCCGCCCGAAGTCGGCCGGCCGCGGCCCCTGCGGCCGGCCGTCCGGCCCGGGCACGGCGGCCCGCCGGAGCAGCACCCGGTGCAGCGAGACGCAGTGCCGGGGCCGGACGGTCACCTCGGCGGCCACCCCGCCCTCGGCCAGCTGGCGGGCCAGTCGCCGGGCGAAGGGCTCCAGCAGGGTGTCCGGCTCGGCCTCGTGACCGGTCATCAGGGCGCGGGTGCGGGCGTGCTCCTCGGGGTGCAGGGTGGCGAAGACGATGTCCTCCAGCTCCGCCTTGAGCACCTGGATGCCGAGCCGCTCGGCCAGCGGGATCAGCACGTCCCGGGTGACCTTGGCGATCCGCACCTGGCTGGCCGGCTTCATGTGCCGGATGGTGCGCATGTTGTGCAGCCGGTCGGCGAGCTTGATCACCATCACCCGGACGTCGTCCCCG
The DNA here is from genome assembly GCF_042802135.1 of Kitasatospora sp. NPDC057512. Lineage (NCBI taxonomy): Bacteria > Bacillati > Actinomycetota > Actinomycetes > Kitasatosporales > Streptomycetaceae > Kitasatospora > Kitasatospora sp. NPDC057512. The sequence continues at coordinate 4,729 of NZ_JBHVET010000557.1, read as the reverse complement.
GTGGCGACCAGCATCTTGCGGAAGGTCTCGGCCTCGGCGGCGGCCCCGAAGTCGACCTTCTCCAGCTTCGTCACCCCGTCGACCAGGTAGGCGACTTCGGGCCCGAACCCGGCGCCCACCTGGTCCAGCGTCAACTCGGTGTCCTCGACGGTGTCGTGGAGCAGCGAGGCGACCAGGGTCGTCGTCCCGGCGCCGAGTTGGGCCAGGATCATGGTGACGGCCAGCGGGTGGGTGATGTACGGCTCGCCGCTCTTGCGCTTCTGGCCGCGGTGGCTGGCCTCGGCGAGCCGGTAGGCCCGGGCGAGCAGGCCGAGGTCGGCCTGCGGATGGTGCCGGCGGTGGACCCGGACGAGCGGTTCCAGGGCGTCCGGCACGGGCGGCCGGCCGGTGGCGAGCAGGGCGGCCCGCCCGGCCCGGCCGAGGGCGGCCAGGCCGAGCTCCCCGAGGGGCCGCCTGGCCCCTCCCTGCCGTACGGTCGTCGGCTGCCCCAGGGGCTGCCCGGCTTCGATGGTCATCGGCACCTCCGGCAACGGTCGCCGGGCGCCGCCCCGTCCGAGGGGGTGATCTCGACACCCCTCCCCATGGGGTGATCGACCCGGTGGTCCATGCTACCGAGCAGAGCACGTTCCGCGACGCCCTGATTCCCGTCCGCGACCGGTATCACCCGATCGGGGGGATTCATCACCGAACGAATTGGGCAAACCGGGCTGCCGCCACCCCGCGGCTGCGGGTTCGAGGACGGGCCCTACCGGACCGACTCCCACCAGCGCCCGTCCAGTCGGCCCTCGGCCACGATCACCGCCGGCCCGGCCATCTCCACCCGGCCGTCCGGGTGCTCGGTGATGACCAGCCGGCCGCCCAGCACGTCCACGGTGTACGAGACCGCCTCGCCGGTGACCGCCGGGTCGGCGCCGTCCCGGCGGATGGCCGCCACCGCCACCGCGCAGGCGCCGGTGCCGCAGGAGCGGGTCTCGCCCGAGCCGCGCTCGTGCACCCGCATCGCGACGTGCCGGGGCCCGCGGTCCACCACGAACTCGACGTTGACGCCCTCCGGGTAGGCGCCCGCGGGGCTGGTGAGCGGCGCGGTGAACAGGTCCCCGGCGTGGTCCAGGCTCTCCACGAAGGCCACCGCGTGCGGGTTGCCCATGTTGACGTTCAGGGCCGGCCAGCGCCGCTCGCCGACCGCGACCTCGATGCCGTCCGGCCCGGGCAGCCGGGCCCGGCCCATGTCGATGGTGACGTCGCCGGGCGCGCCGTCCGCGGCGGCCTCGGCGACCTTCGCGGTGAGCACCCCGGAGCGGGTGGCGACGGCCAGCGCGCCCGGCTCGGCCAGTCCGGCCTCGACCAGGAAGCGGGCGAAGACCCGCAGGCCGTTGCCGCACATCTCGGCGATGCTGCCGTCCGCGTTGCGGTAGTCCATGAACCACTCGGCCCGGTCGGCCATCGCCGCGGCGGCCGGGTCGGCGGCGGCGCGCACCACGCGCAGCAGTCCGTCCCCGCCGACGCCGGCCCGCCGGTCGCACAGCGCGGCGACGGTCTCGGGACCGATCTCCAGCGCGCCGTCCGGGTCCGGGACGATGACGAAGTCGTTCTGGGTGCCGTGCCCCTTGAAGAAGGGGATGCCGACCTGCTGGGAGGAGGATGCGCTCACCCCTCCGATGGTACTGAGCCGCCGGGAGGCGCTCAGCGCAGGTAGGCGACCCGCCAGACCGCGAGCGCGCAGGCGGCCAGCGCGATCAGGGTGTAGACCGCGATCGCCTTCCAGCCGGCCCGCTGCCCGGAGCCCCGGCGCGGCAGCCCCGGCCACGTGTAGCCGGCGTGCCGGGCGGCCATCGCGCCCCAGCCCATCGAGGCGGCGGTGAACAGCAGCCCGAGCATCCCGACCATGGTGGCGCGCGCCCCGGCGGAGCCGAAGGCGAGCGGGAAGGCGAACATCAGCGAGCCGAGGGTGCCCAGCAGGGCGATCGGCAGCGTCTGCCACCAGCGCAGCCGGCGCAGCGGGCGGATCTCCCGCTCGTGCACCGCGCCGCCGGGCGGGGTGCGGGTGTCCAGGGCGGGCGCCGCGGCCGCGTAGGAGGTCGGCGCCTCCAGGCCGGTCAGCACGGGGAGGTCGCCCATCGTCGACTCGTCGAACTCCTCGGCCGGTACGGTGACGCTCCCGCCCTGGCCGGATTCGGGGCCGGTACCCGTCGACACACGGCCTCCCCTGACAGTTCGACACGAGCGGACTCGCGGCCGGGCACGGCCGGCCCGTTCGGTCGACCCCTACGGCATCGATGATGGCATGTCCAGAGGGGCGTTCCGGGCCTGACCGGGGTCGGCGGGTGATCCGTGGCCATCACGTGATCGGCCCGTGACCGCCGGTTCGTCCTGCACGGTCGCCTGCGCGCGCAGGTGCACCGCCGGATTGGCCGGAAACCCTTCCTACGCGGCCGGAACCCCCTGACGGTCGATCAGTTCCAGGGACCGTTCCAGCAGCTCGACGGGGTCGGTGCCGGCCGGCCGGGAGAGCCAGTGGATCCGGTCGTCGCGGCGGAACCAGGACTCCTGGCGGCGGGCGAAGCGCTTGGTGGCCCGGACGGTCTCGGCCCGGGCCTCGTCCTCGGTGCACCCGCCGGCGAAGTGGTCGAGCACCTGCTGGTAGCCGAGCGCCCGGGAGGCGGTCCTGCCGTCCCGCAGTCCGACCTTCTCCAGCTCCCGCACCTCGTCCAGCAGTCCGGCCTCCCACATCCGGTCGACCCGCAGCGCGATCCGCTCGTCCAGTTCGGGGCGCGGCACGGCGACGCCGATCTGCACCGCCTCGTAGACGGCGGTGTTGCTCGGCAGGTTGGCGGTGAACGGCTGCCCGGTGATCTCGATGACCTCCAGGGCGCGGACGATCCGCCGCCCGTTGCCGGTGAGGATCGCCTCGGCGGCCGCCGGGTCCAGCTCGGCCAGCCGCCGGTGCAGCGCGTACGGGCCGGCGTGCTCCAGCTCGGCCTCCAGCCGGGCCCGCACCGCCGGGTCGGTGCCCGGGAACTCCATCTCGTCGATCGCCGCCCGGACGTACAGCCCGGAGCCGCCGACCAGTACGGGCGTGCGGCCGGCGGCGAGCAGCCGGTCGATCTCGGCCCGGGCCAGCCGCTGGTACTCGGCGACGCTGGCGGCCTCGGTGACGTCCCAGACGTCCATCAGGTGGTGCGGCACTCCCCCGCGCTCTTCCATCGTGAGCTTGGCGGTGCCGATGTCCATGCCCCGGTACAGCTGCATCGAGTCGGTGTTGATCACCTCGCCGTCGAGACTGCGGGCGATGGCGACGGCCAGGTCGGACTTGCCGGCGGCGGTCGCGCCGACGATCGAGATGACACGCGGGGTACGGGAGCTGCTCACCGCTCCAGTCTCGCAAAACGGCCGGGCGCCCGCGGACCGGGCTGCCACCCGCCCGCGACTGCGCGAGGATATGACTGTTTCCCCGATACTTTCCGGCCGTTTCCCCGGTTGGGCCCGTTTTGCGAACGCTTTGCCGAGCCCGGTCGTTGTGCGGGGAACAGCGGATGAAGGAGATCGCCATGGGTCTGATGGACAACCTCAAGGGCAAGGCCGAGGAGCTCAAGGACAAGGCCAGCGAGTTCGCCGGCAAGCACAGCGACCAGATCGAGAAGGCCGTGGACAAGGCCGGCGGCGCGATCGACAAGGCGACCAAGGGCAAGTACAGCGACAAGATCGAGCACGGCGCCGGCAAGGCCAAGGGCGCGGTCGGCGACTTCGCCCACAAGCCGAAGCCGGGCGACGAGGAGCAGCCCCCGCAGGCCCCGCAGTCCTGACCCGCGGGCCTGACCCGCCGACTTACCGGGACCAGGACGCCACGAAGTACCCGACCCCGTACGGCGCGTCCTGGTAGCCCAGCCGCCCGGTGAGGCCGGCGCCCTGTGCGGCGCCGGCCAGCACCTGCCAGGGCGCCCGGCCGTCGGCCTTGAGCTCGGCGGCCAGGCCCGGGTCCAGTGCGGCCAGGGCGGGCAGGTCGGCCGTGCCCAGGGCGGCGGCCAGGGCGGTGTCGAAGCCCTCGGCCCGCTCGTCCAGGTAGCCGGGCGCCTTCACCGAGCGGCAGGCGCTGCCGTCGCCGAGCACCAGCAGGGCGACCCGGTCGGCGAGCCCGGCCAGGCCCTGGCCGAGGCCGAGCATCCGGTCGGCGGGGGCGTCGGCGGGCACCGCGCAGGCGTGCGTGGGCAGGCCCACCCCGGCGCGCTCCAGCAGCCAGGCGCCGACGGTCAGCGAGGGCGCCAGCTCCGGCCCCTCGACCCGGTCACCGGGCAGCTTGGCGACCAGCGGCACCCCGTAGCGGTGGAAGGAGCCCGCCCCGCCCTCGGTCCACACCTCGGCCGTCGGGCCGGTGCCGACCACCACGACCAGCTGCGGTCCGGCCGCGACCAGCGCCGCGAGCGCCTCGTCGCAGGCCGCGCGCAGACCGTCCAGCTCGGGCGCGGCCCCGGCGGCGACCTCGGGGACGAGCAGCGGCGGACAGGGGCACACGGCGGCGGCTACCAGCATGCGGATCACTCTAGCCAACGACGACGGCGGCCCGGCCGAGTGGAAACCCTCGCCGAACCGCCGTCGCCGTCGTCAGCAGCGGGTCAGTCGCCGCAGCAGGCCCCGCCCGCCGGCGCGGCCGACGGCAGCTCCGCCGGGGCGCCGATCTTCGGCAGGCCGAGCAGCACGCCGGCCGGCTTGGCGGCGGGCGCGGCCTGGCGCT
>NZ_JBHVET010000556.1:0-5920 GCF_042802135.1 Kitasatospora sp. NPDC057512 | reverse complement strand
CAGCGGGAAAGCTTCATCGGTTTCCTCGTTTCCTCGGTTTCCTTGGCGGGGAGGGCACTTCGCCCGCGGGGACGCGCGACGGTTCACGGAGACGCGCGACGGCTCGCAGAGAAGCGCGACGGTTCGCGGAGACGCGCGACGGCTCGCAGAGAAGCGCGACGGTTCGCGGAGACGCGCAAAAGGTCGCAAAATCCGCGAAGGTTCGCGAAGGGCCTCCGCCATCCTGGCGGGCGGAAAGCGTCAAATATGTCCACCGGAGGTCTAAACCACTCGAACGGGTCGTATCCGATCCGGTCGTTGGACGCCGGCCGCCCTCGGGGTGATCACCGGGCTGTCGGTCGTACCGGATAGCCTCCTTCCGAGTGGGACGGCACAACCGGGGGAGCAGGGGCGCATGAGCGGTCACACCGACGACGAGGGCGCCGAGCGCCTGGCCGCCGAGGGGGAGGTCGCGGTCGCCCGGCTGGCGATCGACTCCGGGGACCTGACGCACGCCGCCGAGCACCTCGGCGACGCGATCCTCGCCGCCCCTCAGCTGCCCGAACTGCACGAGGCGCTGGCCGAGTTGTGCGCCGCGGCGGGCGGCCCGGCGGCGGCCCGCGAGCTGTTCCCGCTGGACGGCCGGGTGTACCTCGGCACGGCGGTCTGCCGGGCCCACGTGGAGGCCGCGGCGGGGGACTGGAACGCCGCCGTCGGACTGCTCGCCTCCGCCATCCAGGCCGAGCCGGCCCGCCCCTGGGCGCACGCCGCCTGGCTCGCCCGCGAGGACCTGCCCGGCCTGGTCGACCCGGACGCCGTCGCCCAGGCGGTGGCCCGCGCGACCGGCGCGCTGCCCGACCCGCTCCCGGCCGAACCGGCCGAAGCCGTACGGCCGTTCCACGACTTCGTACAGGCCGTGCTGGCCCGCCACGGCGACCACGTACTGCTGCTGGCGATGGCCTCCGGCCTGACCCGCCGGCTCGGCGACACCGCCCGCGCCGTCGAACTCGCCGACCGGGCGCACCGATCGGCCCCCGGCTACCTGCCCGCCGTGATGCTCGGCAACGCCCTGCGCTCGGCCGGCCGACCGGAGCAGGCGCTCGCCGTCTGGGAGGCCGAACTGGAGCGGGTCGCACCGGACCTCGACGACTCCAACAGCTACCTCGCCGTCGACGTCGCCGAGTTGTACGGCGCCCTCGGCCGCCCCGCCGAGGGCCTGCCCTGGCTGGACCGGGTGCTCGCCGCCGAACCCGACCACCCCAAGGCCGGCCCGGCCCGGTACGGGCTGCGCCACGCCCTCGACGGCGACCCGGCCCACCTGCTCGCCCTGGCGGACCACCACCGCGCCCACCCCGAGCACGAGTACGCCCAGGAGCTGCTGGAGCGGCTGAGCCACCGCGAGCCCTGGCTCGGCCTGGTCTCCGGGGCCACCGAGGCCACCGTCAACGTGCTGCACCAGGTGCTCGCCGCCGCCGACACCAGCCGCGACACCGAGATCGAGTGCACGGCCTCCACCGTGGAGCCGCCCAGCTCGGTGCTGGCCGTCCGGCTCGCGCTGCCGCGCTCCACCGTCGGCTACCAGGCCGTCGGCGAGCCCGACCCCCGGCTGCCGCTGACCGAGCCCACCACCCGGATCTGGGCCTGGGACGGCACCGACCCGCGCCCGGCCGTCGCCCCGCCCGCGCCGCAGAGCGCCGAACTCGTCCGGGCCACCGCCGAGATCTTCTGGCCGACCGTCCCCGCCGCCTACGACCACGCCGTCCGGCTGGCCGGGCTGCCGCTGGACGACCTGCTCGGCGTCCTGGTCCACCCGCCGATGCCGCGCGAGGACGAACTCGGCCGCGCCCTGCTCGCCCACCAGCCCGAACTCTGGGTGCGGGCCGTCCAGGTCTTCGCCTGCCTCGGCATCGCCCACCACCGCGCCGACCAGCCCTGGGAGGGCTCCGAGCGCCGCCGGGTGCTGCGCGACCTGCTGCTCGGGCCGGAGGACTGGGTGGTCGAGGCGGCCGGCTTCGCGCTGGTCGCCATCGGCTGGACCCAGCCGCCGACCAGGGTCGACATCGCCGACCTGCTCCGGCAGCGGCTGCACCACGGCGCCCGGGCCCGCCGCACCCGGGCGGTGACGATCCTGCGCTCGCTGTCCGCGCTGGTGCTCGCCGCGCCCTGGACGTCCGCCGAGGACCGCGCGCTCGCCCGCCACCTGACGGCCCGGGAGGACGCCGCCGACGCGGGGGAGGAGCCGGAGCCGCGGGACGCGGAGCCGCAGGCCCCGACAGGGGCGGCCGCGGAGGAGGCGCCCCGCCCCGGCCGGCTGCGCCGCCTCTTCGGCCGGGGACAGGGCCGCTGACCCGTTAACCCACGCCGGGCAGCGGCTCCTGGTCGACGTCGTACCGTGCGACCCGCTCCGCCGGGTCCCGGCATTCCGGGCCCAGCCGCAGCATCCGCGACTCCGGGTCGTGCAGCGGCCGGTGACAGCGGCGGCAGGTCACCCGCGGGCGGAGGGTCTGCGCGGTGTCCGTCCCGGGGAGCGTCTCGGGCCCGGTCGGCCCGGAAGGGCCGTTCGGTCCGGGAAGGCCGTTCGGGCCGGGAGGGCCGGGAGGTCCGGGAGGGCTGGGAAGGCCGGGAGGGGTGGTCGGGCTGGTCATGGTGAGACGGTAGCCGTCCGCGCCGTCAGGGCCCCGGCCGGTGCGTGAAACGATGGCCCCATGGCCACCGACCGCAGCAGCGCAGGAGACCCGGCCCGCACCCTGGCCCTGCTCTGGGGGCTCACCGCCGAGGAGAAGCCCGGCCGGCGCGGGCCCCGGCAGGCGCGCTCGACCGGCGAGATCGCCGCCGCCGCGATCGCCCTCGCCGACGCCGAGGGCGTGGACGCCGTCACCATGCGCCGGGTCGCGCAGGAGCTGGGGCTCTCCCCGATGGCGCTCTACACCTACGTACCGGGCAAGGCCGAGCTGCTCGACCTGATGCTGGACGCCGTCTACGCCACCATGCCCCGCAGCACCCCGGCCGGGGAGGGCTGGCGCGCCCGGGTCACCGCCGTCGCGGACGACAACCGGGCGCTGCACCGCGCCCACCCGTGGGTCGCCGCCGTCTCCACCAGCCGCCCGCCGCTCGGGCCCGGCCTGATGGCCAAGTACGAGTACGAGCTGGGCGCCTTCGAGGGCGCCGGGCTGTCCGACGTCGACCTGGACGCCGCGCTGACCCACCTGCTCGGCTTCGTCCAGACCTGCGCCCGGATGGCCGCCGACGAGCGCGCCGCCCGGCAGGACAGCGCGATGACCGACGAGCAGTGGTGGGCCGCCAACGCGGACCTGCTCGCCCGGGTCTTCGACGCCGAGCGCTACCCGCTCGCCGCCCGGGTCGGGGCCGCGGCCGGCGAGGCGCACGGCGGCGCGTACAGCCCGGACCACGCCTACGCCTTCGGCCTGGCCCGGGTCCTGGACGGGCTCGACGCCCTCATCGCGGAGCGGTAGGCCCGAGGCCCGCGGCCCGCCCGCCTCACCGCAGGGCGACGGCCCGCCCGTCGTACTCCCCGCGCGCCGCCTCGACCTCCGGCACCCGCCGCTCCGACCAGTGCGCCAGCGCCGCGACCAGCTCCGCCGCCTCGCGCCCCAGCGGGGTGAGGCTGTAGTCGACCCGCGGCGGGATCACCGGGTGCGCCTCGCGCAGCACGAAACCGTCCCGCTCCAGCGTCTGGAGGGTCTGGGCGAGCATCTTCTCGCTGACCCCGGTGACCTTGCGGCGCAGCTCGCTGAACCGGTAGCCGCGCTCGTTCAGCGCGCCCAGGACCAGTACGCCCCAGCGGCTGGTGACGTGCTCCAGCACGCCCCGGGACGGACACATCCGGTCGAAGACGTCGGCGGGGGGCAGCCCGCCGGCCTTCATCTCGCTTACCTTCATGTCAGTACCCTACTTTGAAGTGCGTACTTTCGAAAGGTTAGTGCCACCCCTAGGGTGAGTTCCGAGGCCAGAACCGCAACGGAACCCCGAGGAGCTTCACCATGTACGTCGTCACCGGTGCCACCGGCCAGCTCGGCCGTCTCGTCGTCGAGGGCCTGCTGGCCCAGGTCCCCGCGAGCGAGGTGGCCGTCGCCGTCCGCTCCGCCGAGAAGGCCGCCGACCTGGCCGCGCGCGGCGTCGCCGTCCGCGTGGTCGACTACGACAAGCCGGAGACCCTGGCCGGTGCCTTCGCCGAGGGCGACCGGGTGCTGCTGATCTCGGGCAGCGAGGTCGGCCGCCGGATCCCGCAGCACCGGGCCGTCGTGGAGGCCGCCAAGGCCGCCGGGGTCGCGCTGCTCGCCTACACCAGCATCCCCGGCGCGGCCACCTTCCGGCTGGCCGACGAGCACAAGGCGACCGAGGAGCTGATCCTGGCCTCCGGGCTGCCGCACGCGTTCCTGCGCAACGGCTGGTACACCGAGAACTACCTGGGCGACGCGGCCGGCACGGTGGCGCGCGGCGTGGTGCTCGGCAGCGCCGGGGAGGGCCGGGTCGCCACCGCCCCGCGCCGGGACTACGCGGACGCGGCGGTCGCCGTCCTGGTCGGCGAGGGCCACGAGGGCCGGGTGTACGAGCTGAGCGGCGACGCCGCCTGGAGCCTGCCCGAGCTGGCCGCCGAGCTGGCGAAGGCCTCCGGCAAGCCGGTCGAGCACCGGGACGTCACCCCGGCCGAGCACCTGGACGCGCTGGTCGGCGCGGGCCTGCCGCAGGGCTTCGCCGAGGCCCTGGTGGACGTGGACGCGGGCATCGCGCGCGGCGAGCTGGCCGGCACCCCGGGCGACCTGGCCCGGCTGATCGGCCGCCCGACCGTCCCGCTGGCCGAGTCCGTCCGCACGGCCCTCGACGCCTGAGACGGCGGCCCCGAGTTCCCGAGGAGCCGGCCCCGATTTCCCGAGGAGCCGGCTCCGAGCTCGTGAGGCACCCGCGCTGAGCTCCCGGAACGCCGGACAGGTCCAGCATGCAGGCAATGTCATGACCAAAATCCGGAAACGGAGATGACAGTCGCCCCTCCCGCCCGCTACCGTCGCCATCGACACACGCGCGCGGGAGGGCACTCGGCCATGGCGGGAACAGACCAGCAGGACAACGGCCGGGGCCTCTGGTACGGCGTCGCCGCGTACGGCATCTGGGGCCTCTTCCCCCTGTTCTGGCCGCTGCTGGAGCCGGGAGCCGCGGACGACATCCTGGCCAACCGGATGGTCTGGTCCCTGGTCGCGGTCGTCCTGCTGCTGGTCGCCCAGCGGCACTGGGGCTGGATACGCCCGCTGCTGCGCCAGCCCCGCCGGCTCGCCATGCTGGCCGGCGCGGCCACCGTGATCTCGGTCAACTGGGGCGTCTACATCTGGGCCGTCAACGCCGGCCACGTGGTCGAGACCAGCCTCGGCTACTTCATCAACCCCCTGGTCACCATCGCCTTCGGCGTCCTGGTGCTCAAGGAGCGGCTGCGCGGCGCCCAGTGGACGGCGGTGGGCATCGGCGCCGCCGCCGTCGCGGTGCTGTCCGTCGCGTACGGGCAGCTGCCCTGGATCGCGCTCACCCTGGCGCTCTCCTTCGCCACCTACGGCCTGCTGAAGAAGCAGGTCGGGCTGAGCGGCCTGGAGAGCCTGGCGGCCGAGAGCGCCTTCATGTTCCCGTTCGCCCTCGGCTACCTGGTCTACCTGGAGGTCAGCGGGCGCGGCACCTTCGGGCACACGGTGGCCGGCTCGTACGGCTGGGGGCACTCCGGGCTGCTGATGCTCAGCGGGGTGATCACCGCGATCCCGCTGCTGTTCTTCGGCGCGGCCGCCGTCCGGGTGCCGCTGACGGTGCTCGGCCTGCTGCAGTACCTGGCGCCGGTGTTCCAGTTCCTGATCGGCGTCGCGGTGTTCCACGAGTCCATGCCGCCCGCCCGCTGGGCCGGCTTCGGCCTGGTCTGGGTCGCGCTCGCGCTGCTCACCTGGGA
>NZ_JBHVET010000555.1:0-5922 GCF_042802135.1 Kitasatospora sp. NPDC057512 | reverse complement strand
GCGCCTGCCGGGCCTCCGCCCGGGGCAGCGCGCGCAGCCGGGCGGCGAACACGGTGTCCGCCGCGCCGTCGGCGGCGGCCGGGTCGCGGAAGAGGACGCCGGTGGTGTCCCGGGTGGCGACCACGGGGGTGTCGGCGCCGCCCAGCGCGGCGTCCAGCAGCGCGCCCAGCTCGGCGTCGGAGACGGCGCCCGGGTCGGTGGTGTCCCAGGCCAGCGACACGGCGTGCCGGCCGGTGGCGCGGCGGTGCTGGGCCAGCGCGTCCAGGAACGCGGCGCAGCCGCCGTGGTCGCCGTGGTCGCCCTCGTCCGCGCCCCGCAGGGCCCCGGTGGAGGAGACCAGCAGGAAGGCCGTCAGGTCGAGCCCGGCGGTGAGCTCGTGCAGGACCACCGCACCGTCTACGCCGGTCCGCACCCAGCGGTCGGCCTGCCCGCCGGCGGCCAGCCCGGGGGAGCCGGCCGCGTGCACCACCGCGGTGAGCGGGTGCTCGGCCGGGACGCCCGCCAGCAGCTCGGCGACGGACGCACGGTCGGCGGCGTCGCAGGCGGCCAGGGTGACCTCCGCCCCGGACTCACTGAGCTCCACGGCCAGCGCGGCCGAGTCGGGGGTGGTGGAGGCCAGCACCAGGTGGCGGACGCCGTGCTCGGCGACCAGCCGTCGGGCGATCGCGGCCGCGGCCGTCCCGTCGGCGCCGGTGACCAGCACGGTGCCGTCGAGGCGGCGGCCGGACGCGGCGGCGGTGACCGGCACCAGGCGGGGCGCCCGCAGCACCCCGCCGCGGACGGCGAACTGCGGCTCGCCGGTGGCCAGACCGGCCGGCAGGGCGGCCGAGGAGGCGGCCTCGCCGTCCAGGTCGGCCACGGTGAAGCGGCCGGGGTGCGCGGTCTGCGCGGCGCGCAGCAGCCCCCAGAGCGGAGCCTGCGCCAGCCCCGGGACCTCCTCGCCCGGGTGCACGGCCAGCGCGCCCCGGGTCAGCACCACCAGGCGGGTGTCCCGCAGCCGGTCGTCGGCGAGCCAGCGGGTCAGCAGTTCGGCGGCCTCGCGGGCGGTCCGCCGGGCCGCGTCCGCGACCGGCTCCGGGCCGGACTCCCGGTCGGCGGCGGGCCAGGGCAGGTAGACGACCTCGGGCGCACCGGCCGCCGTGAGCTCCGCCAGGTCGGTGTAGCGCTCCACCGCCAGGCCGTCCGGTCCGTCCAAGCCGTCCAGCCAGTCCGCTCCGTCGGCCCGGCTCCCCAGCAGCGCGGCGCGCACCGGCTCCACGGGCCCGGCGGGCAGTGGCACCCAGTCCATCCGGTACAGCGACTCCTGCCGGACGCCCCGGGCGCCGAGCAGGGTGCCGGGCTGGTCGAACAGCCGGTGCCGGGTGACCTTGCCCGAGGCGGTGCGCGGCACGGCGGCGATCGCCCGGACCTCCTGCGGCACCTTGAACCAGGACAGCTGCTCGGCGCAGGCGGCGAAGACCAGTTCGGCGTCGACGCCCTCCGGCGCGGCGACCACGAACGCGACCGGCACCTCGCCGAGCACCTCGTCCGGCCGGCCCGCCACGGCGACGTCCAGCACGCCGGGCACGGCGCGGACGACGTCCTCGATCTCGCCCGGGTGGATGTTCTCCCCGCCCCGGATGATCAGCTCCTTGCGCCGCCCGCTGATCGTCAGCTGGCCGCCGGCCGCCCGGACCGCCAGGTCGCCGGTCCGGTACCAACCGTCCCGCAGCGCCTCGGCGGTGGCCTCCGGCCGGTTGTGGTAGCCCCGCATCAGGCTCGGCCCGCGGACCCACACCTCGCCCTCCGTCCCGGGGTCGGTGTCGATCCCGGTCTCCGGGTCGACCACCCGCACCTCCAGGCCGGGGACCGGCAGGCCGCACGAACCGGAGACCCGCTCGGCGCCCGGCGCCTCGGTCGCGATCGCGCCGCAGGTCTCGGTGGAGCCGTAGCTGTTGAGCAGCGGGATGCCGAACGCGTCCTCGAAGTCCCGGGCCAGCGAGGCCGAGGTCACCGCGCCGGTCGACAGGCAGACCCGCAGCCGCGGCAGGTCCGGGCGGCCGGCGTCGGCCTCCCGCAGCAGGTGGTGGTAGAGGGCGGGCACGCCGGCGAGGAAGGTGTACGCGTCGCCGCGCAGCTCGGCCAGCACCTCGTCGGCGGAGAAGCCCGGCATGATGTGGGCGGTCGCGCCGGTCGCGGTGACGCCGACCACGCAGACGATGTGCGCCAGGCTGTGGAACAGCGGCAGCGGCCAGAGCACCAGGTCGTCGCGGGAGAGCCCGAGCAGCGGCGCGTAGCAGGACGCCACCGACCACAGGCAGCTGCGCTGGGTCGACAGCACGCCCTTGGGCGCGCCGGTGGAGCCGGAGGTGTAGAGCATGAAGGCGGTCTCGTCCAGGCCGAGGTCGTCGCGCGGCGGCACCGGGGGCTCGGTGGCGGCCAGCTCCTCGAAGGACGGCAGGTCCGGCGCCGCCGCACCCGAGACGACCACCAGCAGTCCGGGCCGGTCGGCCCGCAGCCGCAGCACCTGCTCCAGGTGCCGGGTGTCGGTGACGACCACGGCGGCCCCGCTGTCGTCCAGGATGTGGGCCAGCTCCTCGTCGCTGGAGTGCGGGTTGACCGGGACGGCGACACCGGCGGCCCGGACGGCGGCCAGGTACGCCTCCACCACCTCGACACCGGCGTCCAGGTGGATCGCCACCCGCCCGCCGCGGTCCAGGCCCAGGGCCGCCAAGTGGCCGGCCAGCCGTCCGGTCCGGAGCTCCAGCTCGGCGTAGCCCACGGACCGGCGGCCGTCCCGGAAGGCAGGCTTGTCGTGCAGCGACGCGGCCTGGGAGCGCAGCAGTTCGGGCAGCGGCCTGATCAGCTCGGTACGCGGCATGTCAACGGCTCCTTGGGCACGCGGAAACAGCACGGGAGGCTGGGGACTCCCGGAGAACAGAGAGGGGTGACGCATCATTCGGTATCCCGTGGCAGTCTCGTCCAGCGGTCGGTACGGGCCGCACCCCTACGGTTCCCCTACGGGCCCTTGTCCCGGCCGGCTCCGCCGCAGGAGAAGGGGGGTGGTGGTGAGGGGTTGTCCGGCCGTCCGGCCTGCACCAGGCTCGGAGTGGGGAGGACCCGCCGGCGGGGCGAGGACCCCGTCCAGAAGGGACCACCGGAACACCATGACGCTCACCGACGGCGCGGCCGACAGCTGGATCCGCCGCTTCCACCCGGCCCCGGACGCCCGGGTCCGCCTGGTCTGCCTGCCCCACGCGGGAGGATCGGCGAGCTACTGGTACCCGATGTCCGCCGCCACCGCGGCCGAGATCGAGGTCCTCGCGGTCCAGTACCCGGGGCGGCAGGACCGGCGCCACGAGCCCTGCGTCGAGACCGTGGAGGCCCTCGCCGACCGGGTCACCGAGGCGCTGCTGCCCCACCGCGACCTGCCGCTCGCCCTGTTCGGCCACAGCATGGGCGCGGTCGTCGGCTTCGAGGTCGCCCGACGCCTGGAGGACCTCGGCACCCCGCCGGTCGCCCTGTTCGCCTCCGGCCGCCGCGCCCCCTCCCGGCACCGGGACGAGGACGTCCACCTCCGGGGCGTCGACGGCATCGTGGCGGAACTCCGCAAGCTGGACGGCACCGACCCGCGGGCCCTGCAGGACCCGGAGCTGCTGCGGATGATCCTCCCCGCGGTCCGGGCCGACTACAAGGCCGTCGAGACCTACCGCTACCGGCCGGGCCCGCCGCTCTCCTGCCCGGTCGACGCCCTGGTCGGCGACAGCGACGAGAAGGCGACCGTCGACGAGGCCGGGTCCTGGCGCGACCACACCACCGGCGGGTCCGCCCTGCACGTCTTCCCCGGCGGCCACTTCTACCTGGCCCGGCACCAGGGCGAGATCGTCCGCGTCGTCACCGACCGCCTGCTGGCGCCGACCTCCTGAGGACGCCGGCCGCCGCGAACGGTACGTCGCTGCGGGGGCGGGGGCGGGGGCGGGGCGGAGGCGCGGGGTTGCGGAGCCGGCGCCTCCGCGAGCGGCCCAGGGCCCTTCCCCGCGCGCCACAGGAGACTCATTCACCCCCTGCGCACCATCTTGGGTGCGTTGTGGCGGCTTTGGCCGAAATTCGCCTCCGGCAGGTCTACGATCTCCCAACGTCGGACCGAATCAAGGCCGTTGACGATCTTTGGGGGTGGCATGGGCCTGCTCGGCGATGACCTGCCGTTCGCCCGTACCCTGAGCGCGCACGACCATGAGGCGTTTCTCGCACTCGGAGCCCCGAAGGCCTACGCTCCCGGGCGGCACCTGGTCACGGAGGGGGACCGCACCACCCACGTCCTCCTGGTGCTGGCCGGCTGGTCCATGGTCTACGTGGCCACCGACCGCGGGGCCACCCGGCTGGTCCTCGGCCTGCGCGGCCCGGGCGAACTGGTCGGCGAGCTGGCCGCGTTGGACGAGCGGCCGCGCAGCGCGACCGCACAGGCGCTCGGCGCGGTCCAGGCGCTCGTGATCCCCGGCGACCGGTTCCGGCGGTTCCTGGCCGAGACCCCCCGGGTCGGCAGTCAGGTGATGTCCCAACTCGCCTCGCGACTCAGGGAGTCCGACCGTGAGCGCTCGGCCTTCGCCTCGCTCACCGTGGTGCAGCGCCTGGCCAGGCGCCTCGTCGAGCTCTCCGCCACCGGCGCCACCGCCCGGACGCCCGACTCCCGTGGCCCCGGCGGCGGTTCGACCGCCGTCGTGCACCTGGCGCAGGACGACCTCGCGGCCACCGTCGGCGCCACCCGCGAAGCGGTGGCCAAGGCCCTGAAGCTGCTCCGCGACCAGAGACTGGTGCGCACCGGCACCCGGATGGTCGAGATCCTCGACCCCGCCCCGCTCCTGCTGCTCGCCCAGGGGCCGTACGGGCCGGGAGCGGGGGGCCGTCCGAGCACCTGAGACCCGAACGCCTGGGGCCGGCGTGGAACCGGACTCCGGGCCCGCATGTAAAGCATCACAGACAACCCGGCATGCGGCGCCGGATTCTGGCGGCATGTCGAAGACAACCGCGGGGGTGACCGTGCTCGACCACGCAGTCGACGCCGTGTACAAGCTGGTGGTCAGCGTGGACGTCCGGAGGTCCGGCGCCTACGACGACGCCAGGAAGACCCGGATGCGCCGGCGGCTGTACGCCGTGATCGACCAGGCGTTCACCGAGGCCGGAGTGCCGGCCGGCGCCGTCCACCGGGAGGACCGGGGCGACGGCATCCTGGCGGCCCTCGGCCCCGACATCCCGCCCGCCCGGATCCTCGGCGTCTGGGTCACCGAGGTGCATGAGCAACTGCGGCAGCTGAACGCGGAGTTGGCGATGCGGCTGGGGCTGCGCATAGCCCTGCACGTCGGCCCGGTGATGCACGACGCCCAGGGCATCAGCGGCCACGCCGTCGACCTCGCCTGCCGGCTCGCCGATGCGGAGGCGGCCCGCCGGCTGCTCGACCGGGACCGGGCCGACCTGGTCGTGGTCGTCTCCGACTCGCTCTACCGCGAGGTGGTCTGCCACGGCGGCCGTTTCGTCGACCCCGAGGACTACGCCCCGGCCCGGCTGCGCCTCAAGGACGGCGCCACACCGGCCTGGGTCCGGCTGCCCGGACGGCCCCGGCCGGCACCGCTGCCGGACGACGGGGGGCCGGAGGAGCCCGGCCCCGACGGCCCGCCCGCCGGCCCGCCGGACCCCGCACCGGGCGCGGCGCCGGGCGGGGCGGACGACACCCTCGCGGCCCCGCGCGCGCCGGGCGGGGTGAACGTGGGGGGCGATGCGTCGTTCAACGGCGGCAACGTCTACCAGGGGCCGGTGCACATCGGCCGCACCGTCAGGGGGACGTACCGTGCCTACGCCGCTGAACGTCGTCAAGGCCCCCGAAGTGAGCCTGTGGTAGCCGCCGTTGGGCGACGACCGCCCCGAGGCCGGCGCCGATGCGAGCGGCTC
>NZ_JBHVET010000554.1:0-5936 GCF_042802135.1 Kitasatospora sp. NPDC057512 | reverse complement strand
ACCCTGCCGATCGGCAGGGTCGAGACAGGGTGGCGACAGAGCCCGGGAGCGGAGAGGCGTGCCCCGCCGCCACCGAGAGGCTCCGCAGTCGGACCGAGCCGGGTCGGACCGAGCCCGTCAGTCCACCGGCCCGTCACCCGGTCGGCCGGTGGCAGCCGGTTCGGCGCAAGCCCCCCGTCCGGGGGTCTCCGCAGGGCATCGGCGGTCCCCGGCCCCTAGGGTCTGTGGTGCGTCGGCGAACCGAGTGCCGCGCGCACGCAGGCCCGTCAGGCGTAGGCCGTCCCGCCGTGAGCCCTCCCGCCGTGCGCCGGGGTGTCCGGCAGGCCCGAGACCGCGCGCCGGGGTGCCCGGCCGACCGAGAGGTGGACCCGCCCCATGCACACCGTCGTCCGCGGCGCCGGAGCGTTCGGCCTGACCGTCCTGCTGCTCACCGCCGCCACCGGCTGCCAGGGCGACGGCTCCTCCGCCGCGGAGCCCGCGCCGACCTCCCCGACCTCCCCGACCTCCCCGGCCACCGGAACGGCGGCAGGCACCGGCACCGGCACCGGCACCGCCACCGCGGCCGCCACCGGACTGGCCGCCCAGCAGCTGGACTGGCACGCCTGCGCCGCCCCCACCGGCGCCCAGGGCGACGGCACCGCGCCCGCCGCCGACTGGCAGTGCGCCACCCTCAAGACCCCGCTGGACCACGGCAAACCGGACGGCGCGACGATCGGCCTCGCGCTGATCCGCAGCCGGGCCAAGGACGAGCAGCACCGGATCGGCTCGCTGCTGTTCAACTTCGGCGGCCCCGGCGCCTCCGGCGTGGCCACCCTGCCGGCCCTGGCCGCGACCTACTCCTCCCTCAACTCCCGCTACGACCTGGTGAGTTTCGACCCGCGCGGGGTCGGCGCCAGCGACGGGGTGACGTGTCTGGACGACCGGGCGATGGACGCCGCCACCGCCGCCGACAGCACCCCCGACACCCCCGACGCGGTGAAGGCCCTGGACGACGGCAACGCCCGCTTCGTCGCCGCCTGCGAGCACAACTCCGGCGCGGTGCTGCCGTACGTGGACACCGAGAGCGCCGCGCGCGACATGGACCTGATGCGGCAGGTGCTGGGCGACCGGAAGCTGTCCTACTTCGGCATCAGCTACGGCACCCAGCTCGGCGGCGTCTACGCCCACCTGTTCCCGCAGCAGGTCGGCCGGATGGTGCTGGACTCGGTGGTCGACCCCACCAAGGACCCGCAGCAGGCCGCGCTCGGCCAGGCCCAGGGCTTCCAACTCGCCCTCGGCGACTTCATGAAGGCCTGCGCCGCCCAGGCCGGGGCCGCCTGCCCGACCGGTGCGGGCGGCGACGAGGGCACCGCGAAGGTCACCGCCCTGGTGCGGAAACTGGCGCAGTCGCCGCTGCCCACCACGCAGGGGCGGCAGCTCACCGAGAGCCTGGCGATCACCGGCATCGCGGGCGCCCTGTACAGCCAGGAGACCTGGCCCGTGCTGGCCGCCGGGCTCACCCAGGCGATGGATCAGGGGACCGGCGACACGCTGCTCCAGCTCTCCGACGCGCTGAACGGGCGCGACGCGCAGGGGCACTACAGCAACCTGAACGCCGCGAACCGGGCGATCAGTTGCGTGGACGCCCGGCAGCGCTACTCGGACCAGGACGTGCAGCAGCAGCTGCCGCAGTTCCAGGCCGCCTCCCCGGTGTTCGGGTCCTACACCGCCTGGGGCCTGACCGCCTGCACCGGCTGGCCCGTTCCCGGCAAGGCCGCCCACCCGGAGGTGTCCGCACCGGGGGCCGCCCCGATCCTGGTGGTCGGCACCACCGGCGATCCGGCCACCCCGGTGGAGGGCGCCCGTACGATGGCGCAGCAGCTCGGCGCGGGCGTCGGCGTCACCGTCACGCTGCAGGGCGAGGGGCACGGCGGCTACAACACCGGCAACCCGTGCCTGAAGCAGACCGTGGACGCCTACCTGCTGGACGGGACGGTGCCGGCGGACGGGACGACCTGCGGCTGAGCGGTCGGAAGGGCGTGCAGGGCGTGCAGGGCGCGCAGGGCGTGCGGGGCGTGCGGGGCGCGCAGGGCGTGCGGGGCGTGCGGGGCCGGACGGCCTGGAGTGAAAGTGGCCCACTGGAATGCCCGTTGATTGGCCCTGGAGAGTGGGCCACTCTGTCACTAATCTCTTCATCGTGACCAACGACGTGACGAACACCGCGCCCGCCCAGCAGCACCTCGACCAGCTCGCCGCCGAGCTTCCCGACCGGCTTTCCACCGAGCTTTCCGCCCAGCTTCCCGACCGGCACCCCGGCAACGGCGGCCACCGGGCCGACAACGACACCGTCAAGGTCGACTTCTACTTCGACCCGGTCTGCCCCTTCGCCTGGATAACCTCCCGGTGGATCCTGGAGGTCGAGAAGCAGCGCGAACTCGACCTGAACTTCCGGGTGATGAGCCTGTCCGTCCTCAACGAGGGCCGCACCGACCTGCCCGAGCGCTACCAGCGCCTGATGACCACCGGCTGGGGCCCCGTGCGGGTCTGCATCGCCGCCGCCGAGCAGCACGGCCCGCAGGTGCTGCGCGAGCTGTACACCGAGCTCGGCACCCGGCTGCACGACCAGGACCGGGCCGCCGACGACGCCGTCATCCGGGAGGCGCTGGCGGCGGCGGGCCTGCCGGAGGAGCTGGCCGAGGCGGCGAACAGCACCGAGTACGACGAGGCCCTGCGCAAGAGCCACCACGAGGGCATGGACCCGGTCGGCGAGGAGGTCGGCACGCCGACCATCCACGTGGACGGCGTCGCCTTCTTCGGCCCGGTGCTGAGCGCCATCCCGCGCGGCGAGGACGCCGTACGGGTCTTCGACGGTGTGCGGCTGCTGGCCGGCTACCCGAGGTTCTTCGAGCTCAAGCGGACCCGGACGGACGCGCTCGACTTCTCCTGAACCGGCCCGCCTCTCCTGCCGGCCCGCTTCTCCTGAGCCGGCCCGCCTCTCCTGAACCGGCCCGCGCCGGGCGGGGCGTACCCCCGAGTGGACCGCTGCCACCCCCTTCGGCCTCCCGTCCGGGCGCGGAGAGTCCGACCATGGAGGGGCGGAGGCTGTCCGGCCCCCCGAGAGGCGGTGAGCGTGGATGATCGCACGAATCCGGCTGCGCGCCGCCCGTCACCCCACGACCCCGCCAGGCGCCGGTTCCGACCCCGGCCCCGGTACCCGCCAGGGCCCCGACCCCGGCCCCGGGACCCGCCAGGGCTCCGGCCCCGACCCCGGCCCGAGGCAGGGCGGCTGGGGCCAACCCCGGGGACCGGGCCAGGGCTCAGGCCCGGGTTCAGGCCGGGGCTCAGGCCCAGGCCGGAACCAGCGCCCGGGCCCCGGCCCGGGCGGCCCGGCCAAGCCCCCGCCGCCCTCCTGGCGCCGCTGGCTGCTGCCCGTCGCCGTGCTGGCGACGCTGCTCCTGCTGGTGCTCTTCTCCAACCCCGGCAAGCCCGGCACCCGCTACGGCTACACCGACTTCGTGAACCGGGTCGACGCCGGCCAGGTGCAGACCGTGGACGTCAGCGACACCGGCGCGGTGAGCGGCACGCTCAAGGACGGCACCCACTTCACCAGCCAGATCCCGACCGCCCTGGACACCTCCCAGCTCAGCAGCGCGCTCTCCGACCACCACGTGACCGTCACCGGCAGCCGGAGCAGCAGCGGCGGCTCGATCTGGTCCACCCTGCTGCTGTTCCTGCCGCTGCTGATCTTCGGCGGGCTCTTCCTCTGGTCCGGCCGGATGGCCGCCCGCTCGCTGGGCGGCGGCCTGAGCGCCATCGGGCGGTCCCGGGCCAAGATCATCGAGGCCGAGCGGCCGGACACCGGGTTCGCCGACGTGGCCGGGTACGAGGGGGTGAAGCAGGAGGTCAGCGAGGTGGTCGACTTCCTGCGCAGCCCGGAGCGGTACGCTGCCGCCGGGGCCAAGGGGCCACGCGGGGTGATCATGGTCGGGCCGCCCGGCACCGGCAAGACCCTGCTCGCCCGGGCGGTCGCCGGCGAGGCCTCGGTGCCCTTCCTCTCGGTGACCGGCTCCGGCTTCGTGGAGATGTTCGTCGGCGTCGGCGCCTCCCGGGTCCGCGACCTCTTCGACGAGGCCCGCAAACGCGCGCCGTCGATCATCTTCATCGACGAGATCGACGCCGTCGGCGGCCGCCGGGCGGGCGGCACCCGGCTCGGCGGCAACGACGAGCGCGAGCAGACCCTGAACCAGCTGCTCGCCGAGATGGACGGCTTCGACCAGAGCACCGGCATCGTCGTCATCGCCGCCACCAACCGCCCGGACGCCCTCGACCCGGCCCTGCTGCGCCCCGGCCGCTTCGACCGTCAGGTCACCGTCCCGCTGCCCAACCAGGCCGAGCGGGCCGCCATCCTCGCCGTGCACGCCCGCGGCAAGACCCTGGCCCCGGACGTCGACCTCGGGCGGCTCGCCCGCGGCACCCCCGGCTTCTCCGGCGCCGACCTCGCCAACCTGGTCAACGAGGCGGCCATCAACGCCGTGCGCGCCGACCGGGCCACCCTCACCGCCGACGACCTCGACACCGCCCGCGACCGGGTGCTGCTCGGCCGCCGGGAGTCCTCCAACGCGCTGCTGCCCGACGAGCGGCACGCCGTCGCGGTGCACGAGTCCGGACACGCGCTGGTCGCCGCGCTGTGTGAGCACGCCGACCCGGTCGCCAAGGTGACGATCCTCCCGGCCGGCGTCGCCCTCGGCGCCACCGAGCAACTGCCCGAGGCCGAACGGCACCTGTACAGCGAGGGCTACCTGACCGACCTGATCACCGTCCAGCTCGGCGGCCGGGCGGCGGAGCTGGTGGTCTTCGGCGAGGGCTCCACCGGCGCCGCGAACGACCTCGCCAACGCCACCTCGGTCGCCACCCGGATGGTCCGCGAGTTCGGCCTCTCCCCGGAACTCGGCCCGGTCGGCTACTCCAGCGGCACCCCGCACTACCTCGGCGACAACCCCGAGGACCTGCTGCGCCGCCCGTACTCCGAGCAGACCCAGCGCGCCGTGGACGAGGCGGTGGCCCGCCTGCTGCGCGGCGCCGAGCGGCGGGCCGTCGCCCTGCTCACCGAACACCGGCGCCACCTGGACGAGCTGGCGGCGCTGCTGGTCGCCCAGGAGACGGTGGACGGCCGGGTGGTGCTCGACATCCTGTCGCACCCGGCGCCGGGCCCGGAGCGGCCGGTCTCGCTGCGCAAGCCGGACGCGCCCGAGGCGGCGGCGGACGCGGATGCGCGGGCAGCGCAGCACGGGCCGGGCGAAGCGGCGGAACCGGGGGAGGCCCCCCGCCCGTGACGGCCGCGTCGCCGGTGGTCGTATCCTCGTGATCGCGTCACGTACCCACCGTCCCGAGGAGTCGGAATGACCGAGCCCCTGCCCGCCGACGTCCAGCGGGAGATCGCCCGTGCCCTCGGGGTCGTCCCCGTGCCGGACCCCGTGAGGGAGGCCGAGCGACGGGTGGACTTCCTGGCCGACCAGGTGCGGGCCACCGGCGCGCGCAGCCTGGTGCTCGGCATCAGCGGCGGCGTCGACTCCACCACCGCCGGGCGCCTGTGCCAGCTCGCCGTCGAGCGGCTGCGGGCCGAGGGGCGCCAGGTGACCTTCACCGCCATGCGGCTGCCGTACGGCGTCCAGGCGGACGAGGCGGACGCCCAGCTCGCGCTCGGCTTCATCCGCGCCGACGAGGTGCTGACCGTCGACGTCAAGCCCGCCACCGACGGCGCGCTCGCCGCCCTGAAGGCCGCCGGCCTGACCTACGGCGACCACGGCCACGAGGACTTCGTCGGCGGCAACGTCAAGGCCCGCCAGCGGATGGTGGTCCAGTACGCGGCGGCGGGTGCCAAGGGCGGGCTGGTCGTCGGCACCGACCACGCGGCCGAGGCCGCGGTCGGCTTCTTCACCAAGTTCGGCGACGGCGCG
>NZ_JBHVET010000553.1:0-5941 GCF_042802135.1 Kitasatospora sp. NPDC057512 | reverse complement strand
CCGCCTCCGCCGCTGACCGACACCGGCGCCGGTGTCGGTCAGCGGCGGAGGCGGTCAGCCGTCGCGCCCGTCCGTCCGGCGCCGGTACAGGGTGAAGGTGTCCACCGGGGTGAGGTCCCCGTGCGGTCCGTCGAAGGTGTAGTAGGTGACCTTCATGGTGGTGGTGCCGCCGCGCCGGTCGCCCGGGTCGACCTCGAAGGCCGCGAAGCCGTGCGCGTGTTGGCGGTCCTGGACGGCGGCCCAGGGCGCGTCCTCGGTGAGCCAGATCGACTCCCGGTAGGGCACGCCCGGCTTCGGGTCCTCCAGTCCGATGACCACCCGGCCCTTGGGCTGCTCGAAGAGGTCGTCCTGGGTGGTGGCGGCGTTGCCGCCGGCGCCGATGACCATGTGGACGGTGCCCCGCCCGGTGTCGACCATGTCGGTGCGGGTGCTGGTCGGCACCGGGGTGCGGGCGTCGTTGGGCAGGGTGCCGCGGACGGGGTGGGAGCGCTCGTAGTAGTGCTCGTGGCCGCACACCACCAGGTCGACCCCGTAGGCGTCGAACAGCGGGCCCCAGGTCTCGCGCAGACCGAGGTCGCTGCCGGAGCCGTGCTTCGAGCTGGAGATCATCGGGTGGTGCATGCAGACCACGATCCAGTCGATCGCCCGGTTGTTCCTCGTCGCCCGCAACTCCCGTTCCAGCCAGCGCCGTTGGGCGCCACCGGAGAAGCCGCGCAGGTAGACGTCGCCGGAGTTCTGGATGGCCTCGTCGTCGTTGGCGAGGCTGATGAAGCGCACCGAGCCGACGGTGAAGGCGTACCACAGGCCCCGGGTCTCCTCGTCGGAGGAGGCCGAGGAGTCGGGGAGGGAGAAGTACGCCTGGTAGCCGAGCGCGCCGACCGGGCCGTTGCCGCCCTCGTTCTCGTGGTTGCCGACGCAGGGCATCCAGGGCCGCAGCCGGGTGGAGCGGCTGTTGCTGATGAACCAGTCGGCCCAGGTCGCGGTGCGGCTCTGGCCGTGGCGGCCGGCGTAGGAGGAGTAGCAGAGGTCGCCGTTGATGAGGTTGAACAGCGGGCCGACGCGTTCGACGGCGGCGACGATGTCGGCGGAGGCCGCGGTGCCGACCTGGCTGCTCATGAACACCGGGTACTTGCCGAGCGGGGAGGGCATGCCGTCGGGGAAGGTGATCCGGCGGCGGAGGTTGGGCGCGGCCTGGTCGCCGAAGCTCGTGAAGGTGAACGGGGCGCGGCCGCGCGGGGCGGTGGTGAACGTACCGGTCTCGGGGGTGGCCCCGTCGTGGCCGGCGCTGTAGAGGTAGGTGGTGCCCGGGCGCAGGCCGGTGAGCCGCGCGTGGTGGACGTACACCTCGACCTTGTCGATCGAGTCCCGGTAGGTGCGGGTCTCGGCCTGGACGACGCGACCGAGGCCGCCGTCCGGTGAGCCGTACCGCACCTGCGGGCGGCGCACGGACTGCGGGGTGAGCCAGGAGACGGTCATCTCCGTGCCGGCGTCGGTGCCGAACTGGAGGTGCAGCCCGGACACCGCGGCCGTTCCGGCGCGGTGCGGGGTGGTCTGCAAGAGCGGGCTGGTGGGCGCGTCGTCGGCCGGTTGGGCGGCCGCGGGTTGCGCGGCCGCCGTCGAGGCTGCTGCCACCAGGGCGGCTCCGGCCGCCGAGGTGCCCTTGAGGATGGACCTGCGTGCAATGGTCATGAGGACTCCGCCTGCCGAGTGGGGGTTCGACAGGCAGTCACTTTAATGACATGTGCACGTAAAGACGATCGTTTTCGCAGCTTCCGTTCGCACGCTTCGTTCTCAGGCTTCGTCCACAGGGCCCGTTCGCCGGGCCGGTTTGCTACACCTTGCGGCCGACGCCCCCGTACACCCCGACCTTCCCCTCGCCCGGCACCGGACCCCCGGCGGGCTCCGGGTGCCAGCGGTCGACCAGGACGACGCCCGGGTCGTCCAACTCCAGCCCGCCGAAGAAGCGTTCGACACGCTCGCGCGAGCGGAGGTGGAGCTCGATCCCGGCCTCCGCGTAGCGGCGGGTGGCGATCCCGGCGCGCTCCGGCGCGATGTCGGCGGTCCCGGCCGAGAGGGCGAGGAAGCTGCCGGCGGGCAGGGCGTCCAGGAGTTCGCGGACGGGCGGGTGCGCGACCTCGTCGGAGAGGAAGTGGACGATGTTGATGAGCGTCAGGGCGACCGGCTCGCGGAGGTCCAGGGTGGCGGCCACCCCCGGGTCGGCGAGGAACTTCTCCGGCTCCCGCAGGTCGCCCTGGACGTAGGCGGTACGGCCCTCGGGGGTGCTGGTGAGCAGGGCCCGCGAGTGGGCGAGCACGATCGGGTCGTTGTCGACGTAGACCACGCGGCAGGCCGGGTCGACGGCCTGGACGATCTCGTGCAGGTTGGGCGCGGTGGGGATGCCGGTGCCGACGTCCAGGAACTGGCGGACGCCGTGCACCCCGGCGAGTCGGCGGACCATCCGCCGCATCACGGCGCGGGCGGCGGTGGCGTCCTCGCGCACGCCGGGCAGTTCGGCGAGGACGCGGTCGCCGACCTCGCGGTCGGCCGGGAAGTTGGTCTTGCCGCCGAGCAGGTAGTCGTAGACCCGGGCGGAGTGCGCCCGGTCGGTGCGCAGGTCCACCGGTGGCGGCTCCTCGAACCCGGCCTCGGTCAGCCAGCTCTCCGACACGCGGCCCCCCGGCGCGCAGTCGTCCGAGCCGCAGCCGTCGAGCCCGCACTCCTCCGGCAGGCCGCCGTCCGGCGTGTTGGTGTCCGGTATGTCGGTACCCGATGCGTCGATGCCCACGCTAGCCCTCCCCGTTCAGCAGTGGTCCGGACCACTCAACCACAGCCGATGACTGTCCGTCAGGCGGTTCCCGGTGTCCGCTGAACCGCTCCTTCCGTCTCGCGGACGGCCTCGGCGAAGGAGGGCACCTTCATCGCCGTCAGCAGCGCGAGGGCCGGACCGGCCGTGCAGACGGTGACGTACGCGGGGATCACGCCCAGCCAGTGCCGGCCGCTCAGCCACTCGGCGAGCAGCGGGAAGGTGCCGCCGAACGCGGCGATGGTGGCCGCGTTGACCACGCCGAGGCCGACCGCCCGCACCTCGGTCGGGAACAGCAGCCCGGTGAAGACGTTGAGCGTGCCGAGCACCGTGGCCACCAGCATCCCCAGCAGCACGGCCACGACCTGGAACGGCAGCCAGCCCTGGCGCAGCCCGGCGAGCAGCACCCCGACCAGCGGGATCGGCAGGCCGAAGCCGATCCGGGCGACGGGCAGCAGGCCGAAGCGGTCGGCGGCGGCGCCGGTGAGCAGCATGGTGACCAGCACCACGCCGAGCACCACGGTCATGAAGGAGGCCGCCTCCTCCTTGCCGATCACGTGGTAGGCGGCGGCGTACTGCGGCAGGTACACCAGCGCGAAGTAGTAACCGACCGTCCCGCCCAGGGTGTTGAGGAAGACGGTGAGCACCGCCCAGCGGTGCTCGCGCAGCGTCCGGAGGAACGGCGGGCGGGCGGTGCGGCCCGCGCGCTCCCGGGCGCGGTGGAACTCGGCGCTCTCCGGCGCCCACCGCCGCACCCAGACGGCGGCCAGCCCGAGCAGCGCGGCGACCACGAAGCCCCAACGCCAACCACCGTTCTCCAGGCCGGACTTGCCGAGGGTGTGGATCAGCAGGGTGAGCACGCCGAAGGAGAGCAGCGAGCCGAGGATGATCCCGCCGTAGGAGACCGAGCTGAACGCGAAGCGGTGCCGCCGCGGGGCGGTCTCGGTCACGTACGCGGCCACGCTCGGCGCCTCCCCGCCGAAGGCGAGCCCCTGCACCACCCGGGCGAGCACGGCCAGCACCGCCGCCCAGACCCCGATGCTCCGCTGGCCCGGGACGGCCGCGATGCCCAGGCTGGCGGCGGCGATCACCGCCATGCCGAGGCTGAGCGCGAAGCGCCGTCCCCGGGTGTCGCTGAGCCGCCCGATCAGGTACGAGCCGACCGGCCGGGCGACGAAGCCCACCGCGAAGGTGACGTACGCGCCGAGCACGCCGCTGACGCCGTGCTTGCCGTGCCCGAAGAGGTCCGCCGCGAAGTAGGGCGCGAGGACGGCGTAGATGTTCCAGTCGAAGGACTCGACCACCGACCCGACCGTCGCCGCGGCCAACTCCCGCCGCCGCCCGCCGGTTTCCGCCTGGCGACGGAGCGGTGCTACCGCACTGCTTTCTGTCATGGCCTCAGCATGGCACCGTTCGGACCGCCGCGGAATCATCCCTCGCGGCCGGTGGGCGGGGTGCTCCGGCCCGTGGACGCGGAGCCTTCTGAGAATCCCATGTGACTGATGTGACAGGCAGGTGATATTCCTGTGCCGTGCATTCCATGATCACCCGGACCCCGCGGCGCGCCCTGCCCGCCGCCGTCGCAGCCCTCGCCACCGCCGCTCTGCTGGCCGGCTGCACCAGCGGAGGCGGCACCACCGCCGCCTCCACCACTTCGGCCGCCGCGTCGAGCAGCGCCCCGGCGCCGACCCCGACGCCCAAGCCCACCGGCGCGGCCGACCCCGCCCTCAAGGCCTTCTACGGCCAGCAACTCGCCTGGGGCCCCTGCCAGAAGGACCCGCAGAACGAGGAGGACGTCTCCGCGCTCCAGTGCGCCGCCCTCAAGGTCCCGCTGAACTACGCCGCACCGGAGGTCGGCACCCTGGACGTCGCCGTGGTCCGCAACCCGGCGACCAAGCCCGACCAGCGGATCGGCTCGCTGCTGGTCAACCCCGGCGGCCCGGGCGGCTCCGGCGTCGGGATGGTCACCTACGACCCCAAGGGCTTCGACGGCCCGGTGCACGACCGCTACGACATCGTCGGCTTCGACCCGCGCGGCACCGCCGGCACCAGCCCGCTCAACTGCCTGGACGACGCGACCCGGGACGGCTGGCTGACCACCGACCAGCCCGCGGCCGACCACGGCAAGCAGCTGGCCGACGCCTGCCAGGCCAAGTACGCCCAGCTCCTGCCGTTCGTCAGCACCCGCAACAGCGCCCGGGACATGGACGTGCTGCGCGGCGCCCTCGGCGACCAGAAGCTCAGCTACCTCGGCCTGTCCTACGGCACCTACCTCGGCTCGCTGTACGCCGAGGAGTTCCCGGACAAGGTCGGCCGGCTCGTCCTGGACGGCGCCACCTCGGCCTCCACCTCGCTGGTCCAGCACAACATCGAGCAGCAGGGCGGCTTCGAGCGGGCCCTGAAGGCCTTCGCCGCGGACTGCGTCACCAAGGACGCCTGCTCGCTCGGCAAGGACCCGGAGCAGGCGGCGCAGAAGCTCGCCGCGTTCCTCGACGGGCTCAAGGACAAGCCGCTCAAGACGGAGAAGGGCCGCATCCTGACCTCCAGCGCGGCCTGGACGGGCGTGCTCAGCCGGCTCTACGGCGGCGAGAAGGCCTGGACCGGCCTGCGCAACTCCATCGGCTGGGCGATGGTGCGCGGCAAGGGCGACTACCTGCTGGACCTCGCCGACGGCTACAACGGCCGTGACAAGGACGGCAAGTACCGCCCCTCGGCGGACGCCTACACGGCCATCCACTGCGCCGACGGCGCCACCGACGCCCCGGCGGGCGAGCAGTTGCAGGCCGCGCTGACCGACCTCGCCGCCAAGGCCCCGCTGGTCAGCAAGCACGACCCGATGGCCGCGCTGTTCGACCCGGACTGCCGGATCTGGCCGGCCGCCTCGACGGAGCGGCCGCACGCGGTCAAGAACACGGCCGCCGCCCCGATCGTGGTCGTCGGCACCACCGGCGACCCGGCCACCCCGTACGCGTGGGCCGAGAAGCTGACCGCCGAGCTCGGCAACGCCGTCCTGGTCACCCGCGAGGGCGAGGGCCACACCGGGTACGGCGCGAGCAAGTGCGTGCGCGCCTCGGTGGACGCCTTCCTGCTGGACGGCACCGTCCCGGCCGCGGGCATCCGCTGCCCGACGGACTGATC
>NZ_JBHVET010000552.1:0-5943 GCF_042802135.1 Kitasatospora sp. NPDC057512 | reverse complement strand
CCACCAGAGCGCCCGGAACCCCGCTCGACGGGCACTTGAGGAATCCGGCCGCCCCTCCTTGGCGCCGCTAGGGTGCGACGCATCCACCCCACCATCCCCCCGTTTCGAACACACTTCCGCACCAGCGGGGCACCGTTCACCGGACTCACCAGTCCACGGGTCCACAGCCTCACGAATCCACGGGCTCACGAGCCTCCGAGCCCCACTCACCCGCACGAGAGGAGAACCGCCATGCACCTCAGGGTCCTCGGCCCCCTCACCGCCGACCTCAACGGCATCTCCGTCGTCCCCACCGCCGCCAAGCAGCGCCAGATCCTCGCCCTCCTCGCGCTCTACCCGAACCGGATCCTGCCCACGGCCACCCTGATCGAGGAGATCTGGGGCGACGACCCGCCAAGACAGGCGCTCACCACGATGCAGACGTACATCCTGCAGCTGCGCCGCCGGATCACCCAGGCCCTCGGGCCGACCCCGCACGCCACCGCCAAGGACATCCTCACCACCCGGCACGGCGGCTACCAGCTCACCACCCACCCGGACAACCTGGACGTCCACACCTACAACCTGCTGACCACCCAGGGCCAGCACGCCTTCAACCACGGCCAGGACCACCAGGCCGCCACCCAGTTCCGCCAGGCCCTCGCGCTCTGGCACGGCCCCGCCCTGGTCGACGTCCGGCCCGGGCCGATCCTCACCATCGAGATCATGCGCCTGGAGGAGAGCCGGCTGATCACCCTGGAGCGCCGCATCGACACCGACCTGCGGCTCGGCCGGCACAACGAGCTGATCCCCGAGCTCACCCACCTGACCCACCAGCACCCGCACCACGAGGGCCTGCACGCCCAGGCCATGGTCGCGCTCTACCGGGCCGGCCGGCAGACCAGCGCCCTGACCACCTACCACCACCTGCGGCACCGGCTGACCACCGAGCTCGGCATCCAGCCCTCCCCGCACCTCCAGCACCTCCAGCACGCGATCCTCACCCTGGACCCCACCCTCAACACGCCCACCACGGCCCACCCGACCACCTACAACCTGTACTCGGCCTGAGCCCCGTCCGGACGGCCGTCCCCGCCGACCTCTCCCAGCTCCCAGCCCTCACCCACAGGACGCGTCATGACCACCGCACCCGAGAAACCCCTCGCCCTGATCACCGGCGGTACCCGCGGCATCGGCCTCGCCATCGCCCGCGAACTCGGCAGCCGCGGCCACCGTGTCTTCATCTGTGCCCGCACCGCCCGGGACATCGACCAGGCCCTCGCCACCCTGCGCGGCGAGGGCCACCAGGCCGACGGCCTCACCTGCGACGTCCGCGACCCCGCCCAGGTCGGCGAGCTGATCCGGCACGCGGTGGCCCAGTACGGCCCGATCACCGTCCTGGTCAACAACGCCGGGCGCACCGGCGGCGGGCCGACCGCGACCACCACCGACGACCTCTGGTACGACGTCATCGACACCAATCTGAACGCGGTCTTCCTGGTCACCCGGGAGACCCTCCGGCACGGCCACATCACCAGCACCGCCCACCCGCGGATCATCAACATCGCGTCCACCGCCGGGAAGCAGGCCGTCACCCTGGGCGCCCCGTACACCGCGAGCAAGCACGCCGTGATCGGCTTCACCCGGGCGCTGGCCAAGGAGCTGGCGCCGACCGGCACCACCGTCAACGCCATCTGCCCGGGGTACGTCCAGACCCCGCACACCGCCAGGATCCACCACGAGTACGCGACCGCCTACAACACCACTCCCGAGACCATCCACCAGCACTTCCAGCAGCACATCCCGCTCGGCCGCTACACCACGCCCGAGGAGGTCGCCTCGCTGGCCGGCTACCTCACCAGCCCCACCGCGGCCAGCATCACCGCCCAGGCGCTGAACGTCTGCGGCGGGCTCGCCACCCAGTAACCCCGGCGCGATCCCGGCCGGCCACGGGAAGGATGAGGGCTCCGGTGCCCGCTGATCAGCCATGACGAACCGTCAGTTCTCCAGCGCGCCCGTCACCTTGCTGGTGGCCGGCGCTCCCGCGCCCGAGCCCTGCCTGCCCGCCGGCCGTCCGCCCGGACCCCTGGACGCCGGACCCATGGACGCCGGACCGCTGGACGCCGGGGCGGTGCGCGCCGCGCCGGCCGGCGCCGCCCCCCGGCCCCGGCGGGCCGCCGAACGGCCCGTCCTGGCCCCGGAGTTCGTCCTGGTCGAGCTGCACCGGAGATACCCGCCGGAGGCACTGCGCGCCGCACTGCGCAGCGTCGTCGCCGAGGAGCCCGAGGAGCCCGCCGGGCCCGCCGGGCCCGCGGCGGACCTGCTCTGGCAGCGGACGGTGGACGGCCCGGACGGGCTCGACCGGGTGCTGGTGGAGCTGGGGCGCAGCCTGGCCGGCGGTCCCCGGCTGCGGGCGGTCCTGGTCGAGGACGCGGTCGACGCCGCCGGGGACGGCGTGCGCCACGCCGCCGGGGCCGGCGAACCGGACCGCGGCCGGCTGTTCGTCGGCGTCGCCCAGGGCCCGCTCGCCCGCGCCGCCGGGGTGCTGGAGGAGCTGCGCGAAGCGCTGGCGCACCCGCCGGAGCCGGTCACCGTGCCGACCAGCGCCCTCCAGCGGGAGCTGCTCCGCCAGGTGATCGGCGAGTCCGAGCCCGGCGGACGGCACGTGGAGCAGCTGTCCTGGAACTGGCACGGACCGCTGGACACCGAGCGCTTCACCGCGGCCTGGCAGTCCGTCTTCGACCACGAGACGGTGCTGCGCGCGGCCTTCGACTGGGACGAGCACGGCCCCGACGACCCGTGGATGGTGCTGCACGAGCACGCCGTCCCGGAGGTGACCCGGCACCGCCACGGCGCCGCCGACTGGGAGGACCTGCTCGCCGCCGACCGCCGGCGCGGCTTCGACCTGCGCCGACCCGCCCTGCTGCGCGCCACCCTGGTCGACGCCCCGCCGGAGACCGGGGAGGGGCCCGCCACCCGGGTCCTGCTCACCTACCACCACGCGATGCTGGACGGCTGGAGCGTACGGCTGCTGCTCCAGTCCTTCTACCGCGCCTACCTGACCGGCGGCGTGCTGGCCGGCGGCCAGCGCCGCCCCGACCTGCGCGACCACGCCCGCTGGCTGGCCGGCCAGAGCACCGACGCGGCACGGCAGTTCTGGTCCACCCGGCCCCCCGCCACCGCCGTCCTGCCGCTCGCCCCCGACCCGCGCAGGCGCGGCAGCGGCCGGGCCCGGCGCCGGCTCACCCCGTACGAGGCGGTGCGGCTGCGCGGCTGGGCGGCCGCCTGGGGCGCGGGCGAGAGCAGCGCCCTCCAGGCGGCCTGGGCGCTGCTGCTGTACCGCGCCGAGCAGACGGACCGGCCCCGCCGCCCGGCCCGCGCGGTGCGGGTCGGCTTCGCGGTGACGGTCTCCGGCCGGGGCATCCCGCTGGACGGCATCGAGCGGCTGCCCGGCGCCCTGCGCAACCCGCTGCCGATCTCCGTCCGGGTGCAGCCGGGCACCACCGTGCCGCAGCTGCTCGCGGCGCTGCGCGACGGGGTGCTCGACCTCGCCGCGTACGAGTGGGTCTCCCCCGGCCAGGCCCACCGCTGGACGCCCGGCGCGCGCGGGCAGCGGCCGAACAGCCTGGTCGTGCTGGAGCACCAGCCCGCCGCGGCGCACCACCTGCGGCTGGAGACGGACCTGGCCGCGCACGGCATCCACGTGGAGAGCCCGGCCCCAGCCGGCACCCTCACCTCGTACCCGATCACGCTCGCCGCCCACTATGACGCCACCGGCGGGCTGGTCCTCACCACCACCCACGACCGCGCCCTGCTCGCCGACCGGGACGCCGCCGAACTCCTCGACCAGAGCGCCCACCTGCTGCGCAGCTTCCCCGACCTGCCGAGCGGGCTGGGCACCACCGAGGTGCTGCGCTCCACCCTGGCCGAACAGCCGGCGCCCCGGCTGGGCGAGCCGGCGGCCGGCGCCGCCGAGGGCATCGAGCCGGCCGCCCCGGCGGTGCGCCTGGACGTGCTGCGCCGGGCCGCCCACCCGGGCGCGGGCTGGGTCCTGCTGCTGCCCCCGTCCGACGCCCCGCACACGCTCTACCCCGGCGCCGCGCGCGGCTGGCCCGGCCCGCAGGCCCTCGGGGTGCTGCGCCCCGCCGGGGACGACCCGCCCCCGGCGGCGTACCGCCCGGTGCTCGGCCCGCTGCTGGAGTCCCGCGCGCCGGTCGCCCTGGTCGCCCCGCCGGGGCTCGGGGCCACCGCGTGCGGGATCGCCCGGCTGGGAGCACCGGCGCACCCGCCGCTGGTGGTGCTGCTCGACGGGGACGGCGACCTGACGGCGGTGGCGGGCCTGCTGGGGGGCCTGCCGCGGCGCCGCTAGGACCGCCGGGCGGCTTCGAGAGGGCCTAGGGTGGCGACCGTGGCCCGCTTCGTCCTGATCCGCCGTACGCCGCTGCCGCCCGCCGAGTGCTGGGAGCGGCTGACGGCCTGGCCCCGGCACGGTGACCGGGTGCCGTTCACCCGGGTCCGCGTGGTCCGGGGCACCGGCCGGGAGGCGGGCGACGTCGTCCTGGCCCGGACGGCCCTCGGGCCGTTCGGTTTCGACGACCCGATGGAGCTCACCGAGCTGGTCGCCCCCGGCCCCGGCCGGGACGGGCGCTGCCGGCTGGTCAAGCGCGGCCGCCCGGTGCACGGCTGGGCCGAGCTGCGGGTCCGGGCGGTGGGCGGCGGCAGCGCGGCGGTCTGGACGGAGGAGCTGACGGTCGCCGGCCTGCCCCGGAGGCTCGACGCGCTGCTCGATCCGGTCCTGGCGCGGTCCGGGCGCCTGGTCTTCGGCCGGGTTCTGGACCACCTGCTGGGGCCGTAGCGGCGGCCCGGCCGATCAGGACGGCAGGAAGCGGGCGCCCGGTCCCGGGCTGCGGTAGACGGAGTCCGGGGACAGGTGGGTGTGGCCGCCCGCGCATTCCAGCACGAGGGTGACCGGTTCGTCGCAGCCGTGCTCCTCGCCGCCGCCGTGCCGGACGACGACCGACGGGCCCTCCTCGTCGGCGAGGTACTTGTCGCCCCACTCCAGCAGGGCGATCACGGTGGGCCGCAGGTCCCTGCCCTTGTCGGTGAGGCGGTACTCGAAGCGCTGCCGGTCGCCGGGCTCCTGGTACGGCACGCGGCGCAGCACGCCCGCGGCGACGAGGCCGTCGAGCCGGGTGGACAGCAGGTTGCTGGCGATGCCGAGCCGGGCGCGGAACTCCCCGAAGCGGCCGACGCCGTCCAGGGCCTCCCGCACGATCAGCAGCGACCAGCGCTCGCCGACCGCCGCGAGGGCGCGCCCCATCGAACAGTTCACCGGGTCGATCCGCCGCCGCTGCTCCGCCATGGGTCGATCCTAAACCGTCCGACCCACCTGGGTTGACAATCCGTACTCAGCCCGGGCTAGGCTCCGAGCCACCTGAGTTGAGAAATTAAATCCAGGAGGCGACGGCCATGCCGATGCTCGACGTCCACATCCCCGACGGCGCCCTGCGACCGGAGGCGGAAGCAGCCCTGCTCAACCGCATCACCGAGATCCTGATCCGCCACGAGGGCTTCGACCCCGCCGACCCGGTCACCCGCTCGGTGTCCTGGCTCTTCCTCCACCGGCCCGCCGCCGTCTACGTCGGCGGCGAGGTCGCGGACGCGCCGCGCTACAAGGTCGTCCCGTCGGTGCCCGAGGGCCAGCTCGACGCCCGCAAGCGCGCGGGCGTCATCGCCGACGTCACCGAGGCGATCCTGGACGCCGAGGACGGCGCCTGGCCCCGCGACCCCGGCCGGATCTGGGTGTTCCCCACCGAGATCCCCGAGGGCCACTGGGGCGGCTACGGCAAGGTCAGGCCGCTCGCGGCGATCCTCGCCCGGCTCACCGGCAACGACCGAGCCAGGGCCCGCGACCTCGCCGCGAAGCGCATCGCCGAGAGCCGCGCCGAGCACGCCCTGCTGCCG
>NZ_JBHVET010000551.1:0-5947 GCF_042802135.1 Kitasatospora sp. NPDC057512 | reverse complement strand
GTCCGGGGCGGGGCCCTCCTCGGGCGACGACGCGTCAGGCGCCGCGCAGCACCGCGCCGGTGCGGGCGACGGCCTCGGCGACGGCCGCCTCACGGGCGGCGCTCGCCTCGTCGGCGGTCAGCGTGCGGTCCGCGGCGCGGAAGCGCAGCGCGTAGGCCAGCGACTTCTTCCCCTCGCCGACCTGCTCGCCGGTGAACACGTCGAACAGCCGGATGGCCTCCAGCAGTTCACCCGCGCCCGAACGCAGCGCGGCCTCGACCTCGGCGGCCGGGACGGCGGTGTCGACGATCAGCGCGACGTCCTGGGTGGCCACCGGGAAGCCGGAGACCGCCGGGCCGTTGACGCGCTCGGCGCCGTCCGCCGTCAGCAGGTCGACGTCGATCTCCATCGCGGCGGTGCGGGCCGGCAGCCCGAGCGCCTTGACCACCCGCGGGTGCAGCTCACCGGCGTGGCCGACCACCCGGTCGGTGCCGGCCACCAGCAGCTCGGCGCAGCGGCCCGGGTGCCACGGCGCCAACTGGCCCTGGCGGACGGTCAGTTCGACGCCGGCCGCACGGGCCACCGTACGGGCCGCCTCGACGGCGTCCGCCCAGGAGGCCTGCGCGCCCTTGCCCCACCAGCCCGACGGCAGCCGCTCGCCCGCGAGGGCGACGGCGATCCGGCGCGGCTGGTCCGGCAGCGCGGCGTCCAGCGCGGCCAGTTCCTCGTCGCTGGGCCGGTGGTCGACCGACGGACGCGGCGCCACGCTCAGCTCGTCCTTGGGCAGGAAGACCGTGCCGGTCTCGAAGACCGCCAGGTCGGTGTTGCCCCGGCCGACGTTGCGGCGCAGCGCGCCGAGCAGGCCCGGCAGCAGCGTGGTGCGCAGCGCCGGCTCCTCGTCGTTCAGCGGGTTGACCAGCTTCACCGTGCGGCGGCGCCGGTCGTCCGCCTCCAGACCGAGCGCCTCGAAGGCGGGCTCGCCGAGGAACGGGTAGTTGTTGACCTCGACGTAGCCGGCCGCGGCCAGCGCGACGCCGATCCGGCGGTGCACCCGCTGGGCCTCGGTCAGGCCCTTGCCCGGGGGGACGTTGGGCATCCGGGCCGGGACGTTGTCGTAGCCCTCCAGCCGGATGACCTCCTCGGCGAGGTCGTACGGGTCCGTGAGGTCGGGCCGCCAGGTCGGCGGGGTGACCTCCAGGACGTCGGCACCGGAGACCGAGCAGCCGATCTCCTGGAGGCGCCGGGTGACGGTCTCGCGGCCGTACCCGGTGCCGGCCACCCGGTCGGGCAGGTCGGCGGCGATGGTGATGGTGCGCACCGGGTGCGGGGCCGCGATGTCGGTGACCCCGGCCTCGGCGGTGCCGCCGGCGATCAGGACCAGCAGGTCGACGGCGCGCTGCGCGGCGGCGCGGGTGGCCTCCGGGTCGACGCCGCGCTCGAAGCGCTTGGACGCCTCGGAGGGCAGCTTGTGCCGCTTGGCGCTGCGGGCGATGGAGACCGCGTCGAAGTGCGCCGCCTCGATGATCACCTCGGTGGTGCCCGGGCCGGCGGCCGGGTCGAGGATCTCGGTGGAGGCGCCGCCCATCACGCCGGCCAGGCCGATCGGGCCGCTGTTGTCGCAGATCAGCAGGTCCTCGGCGGAGAGCTTGCGCTCGACCCCGTCGAGGGTGGTCAGGGTCTCGCCCTGCGCCGCCCGGCGGACCGTGATCGGGCCGTCCACGCGCTGCTTGTCGTACGCGTGCAGCGGCTGGCCGACCTCCAGCATCACGTAGTTGGTGATGTCGACGGTCAGCGAGATCGGGCGGATGCCCGACTTCTGGAGCCGGCGCTGCAGCCAGATCGGGGACTTGGCGTTCGGGTCGACGCCGACGACCGTACGGGCCACGAAGCGGTCGCAGCCGGTCTGGTCGTTGACCTTCACCAGGTAGCCGAAGGAGTTCGCCGGCGGCACGTCGAGCAGCGCCGGGTCGGCCAGCGGCAGCCCGTACGCGGCGGCGGCCTCGCGGGCCACGCCGCGCATGGACAGGCAGTAGCCGCGGTCCGGGGTGACGGCGATGTCGAGCACCTCGTCGACGAGCTGGAGCAGCTCGATGGCGTCGGTGCCGGGCTCGAACTCCGGCGGGAGCACGATGATGCCGTTGTGGTCGTCACCCATGCCCAGCTCGCGGGCGGAGCAGATCATGCCGGCCGAGGTATGGCCGTAGGTCTTGCGGGCCGCGATCGGGAACGGGCCGGGCAGGACGGCGCCCGGGAGCACGACCACGACCTTGTCGCCGACGGCGAAGTTGGTCGCGCCGCAGACGATCTCCTGCGGGTCGCCGGTGCCGTTGGCGTCGCCGACGTTCACGAAGCAGTGCCGGATCGGCTTCTTGAAGCCGGCCAGCTCCTCGATGGAGAGCACCTCGCCGACCACCAGCGGGCCCTTGAGGTCCGCGCCGATCTGCTCGACGGTCTCGACCTCCAGGCCGGCCCGGACCAGGCGCTCCGCGACGTCACGGCCGGTCTCGCCGGCCGGCAGGTCGACGTACTCGCGCAGCCAGGAAAGCGGGACGCGCATCAGATCTCCATCCCGAACGGGAGGGTGAAGCGGACGTCACCCTCGACCATGTCGCGCATGTCGGCGACGTTGTGACGATTCATCAGGATCCGCTCCAGGCCCAGGCCGAAGGCGAACCCGCTGTAGCGGTTCGGGTCGACACCGCAGGCGACCAGCACCCGCGGGTTGACCACGCCGCAGCCGCCGAGCTCGATCCAGCCCTCGGAGGAGCAGGTCCGGCACGGGCGGTCCGGGTTGCCGACGCTCTCACCGCGGCACACGAAGCACTGGAGGTCGATCTCCGCGCTCGGCTCGGTGAACGGGAAGTACGACGGGCGCCAGCGCAGCTCCAGGCCGCCGCCGATCAGCTTCTCGACCAGCACCTCGATGGTGCCCTTGAGGTCCGCGAAGGTGATGCCCTCGTCCACCGCGAGGCCCTCGACCTGGCGGAAGACCGGGGTGTGGGTGGCGTCCAGCTCGTCCGTCCGGTAGACCCGGCCGGGGCAGACCACGTAGAGCGGGGGCTCGCGGTCGAGCATGGTACGGGCCTGGACCGGGGAGGTCTGGGTGCGCAGCACCACGCCGGAGTCGGCGGAGCCGTCCGGGGCCTGGACGAAGAAGGTGTCCTGCATCGAGCGGGCCGGGTGGTCCGGGCCCAGGTTGAGGGCGTCGAAGTTGAGCCACTCGGCCTCGACCTCGGGGCCCTCCGCGACCTGGTAGCCCATCGCGACGAAGGTGTCCTCGATGCGCTCGGCCATGGTGGTCAGCGGGTGCCGGGCGCCGCGCGGGGCGCGGTCGTACGGCAGCGTGACGTCCACCGCCTCCTCCACCAGCACGCGGGCGTCCCGCTCCGCCTCCAGCTCGGCCTGCCGCTGGGCGAGGGCCTTGTTGACGGCCCCGCGGGCCTGACCGATCAGCTTTCCGGCGGCCGCCTTGGCGTGCGGGGGCAGGGCCCCGATCTCGCGATTGGCGAGCGAGAGCGCGGAGCGGTCGCCGGTGTGGGCGACCTTGGCCTGCTTCAGCTCGTCCAGGGAGCCGGCGGCGGCGAACGCGGCGACGGCCTCGTCCCGCGCCTGCTCCACCACCTCGGGCTTGAGGGCCTCGACCTCGACCGGGTCGTACGACTTGTTGGGTGCCGACATCTCTATCTTTCCCGTGCTCCTGCTCGTCCGTGCTCAAGGTCTTTGGGCCAACGCCGAAGGTCGAGTGTAGTCGCAGCGTGTATCACCGCTGCCGCGAAGCCCGTCCGGGGGGAACGACGTCCGACCTGCTCGGGATCCCGAAGCAGGCTGTGCTTGGCGTTCACGCACTTTCTCAGAGCATGAAGTCGGGCACCCCGGCGGGCAGGATAAATCGGAACCGGGCGCCGCCGCCGGGCGCGCGGTCGACGCGGATCGAGCCGCCGTGGGCCTCCACGATGCCCTTGACGATGTAGAGGCCCAGGCCCGTACCGCCGCGCTTGGAGCCGCGCCAGAAGCGGGTGAAGACGCGCGGCATCGACTCCTCGGGGATGCCGCTGCCTTCGTCGCTCACGGTGACCGCCGTACCTTCCACAATGCGGGGCGGGGTGCCGTTGCGCTCCCAGACGGGCGCCTCGACGACCTCCTTGGCCGGTGCCACCTCGATCGTGACAGTTCCCTCACCGTGCCGCACCGCATTTTCCAGCAGGTTGGCCAGCACCTGGTCGACCTTGTCCGGGTCGGCCCACAGGACGGTCAGCGGCTCGCCGATCCGGATGTCGAAGCGGTCCTCGGGGATGCCGGTGGCGACCTTGCGCTCGACGTGCCGGCGCACCGCCGCCGCCAGGTCCACCACCTGCTTGCGCAGCTCCAGCCGGCCGGCGTCGATCCGGGAGATGTCAAGCAGCTCGGCGATCAGCCGGGTGACCCGGTCGGCGTCGGCGTCCACGGTCTCCAGCATCAGCCGCTTCTGCCCGTCGGTGAACCGCTCCCACTTGGCCAGCAGCGTCGCCGTGAAGCCCTTGACGCTCGTCAGCGGGGAGCGCAGCTCGTGCGCCACGGTGGCGATCAGCTCGGCGTGGCTGCGCTCGGTGCGGCGCCGGGCCTCGGTGCCGCGCAGCGCGATCACCAGGCGCTCCAGCGGCCCGCCCGGGGCGCCGCGCACGTACCGGGCGGAGACCAGCACCTCACGCCCGCCGGGCAGCAGCAGGTTGCGCTCCGGCTGGCCGGTGCGGATGGCCAGGCCGCCGTACGGGTCGGTCAGCTGCCACCAGCGGCGGCCGTCCAGGTCCTCCAGCGGGAGGGCGTCCTCCAGCCCGCTGCCGAGCACGGCCTGCGGGAGCACGCCGGTGAGCCGGGCCGCGGCCCGGTTGAAGCAGACCACCCGGCCCAGCGCGTCGGCGACCACCAGGCCGTCCGGCAGGTCGTCCGGGTCGAGCTCTGGCCCGCTGCCGACCATGGGTTGCCTCCCCGATTACCCACCGTGCCGTTCCCCCCACAGAGGCAGACCCTAGCGCCTCCCAGGCGGGTGTAGTAGGGCTTGCAGCGGGGAGATCCCGGTGCGCCCCCGGGTGCGTCAGGCGTTCGAGCGGCAGCCGCCGGGCGAACGCTGCGCCCGGGCCGAGGCGTACAGGCAGACGGCCGCGGCCGTGGCCAGGTTGAGGCTCTCGGCGTGGCCGTGGATCGGAACGCGCACGACCTCGTCGGTGAGCGCGCGGGTCTCCTCCGGAAGCCCCCACGCCTCGTTGCCGAACACCCATGCGCCGGGCGCGCCCAGCGTGCCCTCGTCCAGCTCCTGGTCCAGGTCGCGCTCCCCCGCGCCGTCCGCGGCGAGCACCCGGACGCCGGCCTCGCGCAGCCTGCCGACGGCCTCCTCGACCGGCACGCCGACCGCCACCGGCAGGTGGAACAGGCTGCCCACGGAGGCCCGGACGGCCTTCGGGTTGTAGAGGTCCACCGAGGCGTCGGTGAGCACCACGGCGTCCGCGCCGGCCGCGTCGGCGGTGCGCAGCACCGTGCCAGCGTTCCCGGGGTCGCGCACGTGGGCGAGGACCGCGACCAGCTTGGGGCGGGCCTTGAGCACCTCGTCGAACGGGG
This sequence comes from Kitasatospora sp. NPDC057512, assembly GCF_042802135.1. Classification (NCBI taxonomy): domain Bacteria; kingdom Bacillati; phylum Actinomycetota; class Actinomycetes; order Kitasatosporales; family Streptomycetaceae; genus Kitasatospora; species Kitasatospora sp. NPDC057512. Next base: position 376 of record NZ_JBHVET010000551.1, on the reverse strand, counting down.
TGTCGATGAAGCGGCAGAGCGCCACGATGCCCTGCGGGGTCACGGTGTCGCAGATGTCGGCGATCACCTCGTCGGTGGCGGTCAGCACCGGCAGCCCCTCGGCCAGGGCGGCCTCGACGATGCCGGCGTGCCGCTCGGCGGCCTCCTGAGTCGTGTAGACCTCGACCACGGCGTGCTCGCCGCTGCCCGGCAGCCTGCCGAAGGCGACGGCCTCCCGGACGGCCTGCGGGCCCTCGACCAGGAAGCGGCGCTCCTTGCCGCGCTGGCTTCGCTTGGCCAGCCGGCGGGCGGCGACGACGCGGGGCGAGCGCAGGGAGGTCAGCAGGGGGGTGTCGGTGCTCGGCATGGTCTCGATCTCTGAGGGCGCTGAAGGAGC
>NZ_JBHVET010000550.1:0-5949 GCF_042802135.1 Kitasatospora sp. NPDC057512 | reverse complement strand
GTGTTCGAGCGGTCGAACGAAGCGTCAACTCCGGTGTCCCGCCGGGGGATCGCCGGGATCGCCGGGCGCTCGCGGGGCGCCATGCTGGCGGACGGTCAGCGCCCGGCCGGTCCGGCGGTCGGGCGGGTCCGGGAGGCGAGGAGGCCGGATGGCGGTCGGCAGCGGGGACGTGACGGGGGAGACGGCCGGGCGGGAGCGGCCCGGGGCGGACGGGGTCGACCGGCTGAAGGCGGACTCGGTCGGCCTGGTCGGCGTGGTGTTCATGGCACTCGCCACCGCCGCCCCGATCACCGCGATGACCGGCAACCTGCCGATCATCGTCGGCCAGGGCAACGGCGCGGGCGCGCCCGCCGCGTACATCGTGGCGACCGTGGTGCTGACGGTGTTCTCGGTCGGCTACGTGGCGATGGCCCGGCACATCACCGCGGCCGGCGCGTTCTACGGCTACGTCTCGCACGGGCTGGGGCGGGTGGCGGGGATGGCCTCGGGGCTGCTCGCGGTGCTCGCGTACGTCGTCACCGAGGCCGCGGCCCTCGGCTTCTTCGCGTACTCGCTGCGCGGGCTGGTCCGTTCGCAGCTGGGGGTGGACCTGGGCTGGGGCTGGTACGCGCTGTTCGGGGCGGCGGTGATCGGGGTGATGGGCTGGTTCGACCTGCATCTGACGGCCAGGGTGCTCGGGGTCGCGCTGGTGCTGGAGATCGGGGTGCTGTCGGCGGTCTCGCTGGCGGTGCTGCTCTCCGGCGGCGGGCCGGACGGGCTCGCGGCCGGGACCCTGAACCCGCTGAACGCGCTGAAGGGGGTGGGGAGTTCGGGTACGTCGGCGGCCGGGCTCGGGCTGTTCTTCGCGTTCTGGTCCTGGGTGGGCTTCGAGTCCACCGCGATGTACGGCGAGGAGTCCCGCGACCCGAAGCGGGTGGTGCCGCGGGCCACGTTGATCTCCGTGATCGGGGTCGGGCTGCTCTACGTCTTCGTGTCCTGGATGATCGTGTCCGGCAACGGGGTCGAGCGGGCGGTCGCGGTGGCGGGCGGCGCGGTGCCGGGCAAGGACGGCAACAGCCTGTTCTTCGACCAGCTCGCCGTGCACCTGGGGGCCTGGGCGGTGAAGGTCTTCCAATGGCTGGTCGTCACCGGCTCGTTCGCCTGCGCGATGGCCTTCCACCAGTGCGCGGCCCGGTACCTGTACGCGATCGGGCGGGAGGGGCTGCTGCATCCGGCGCTCGGCCGCACCCATCCGCGGTACGGCTCGCCGCACGTCGCCTCGGTGACGCAGTCGGTGATCGCGGTGGGACTGGTCGCGGGGTTCCTGGCGGCGGGGATGGACCCGTACGCGCACCTGTACACGCTGCTGGCGCTGCTCGGGACGATGGCGATCCTGGTCGTGCAGACGCTCTGCTCCTTCGCCGTGGTCGGGTACTTCCACGTGCGCGGACGGCACCCGGAGACGGCGCACTGGTTCCGGACGCTGGCCGCGCCGCTGGCGGGCGGGGTGGCGATGGCCGGGGTGGTGGTGCTGCTGGTGCTCAACCGGGACGCCGCGGCGGGGGCGGCGGCGCACACGCTGCTGTTCCGGCTGATCCCGTACCTGGTGATCGGGGTGTTCCTGGGCGGGATCGGGCTGGCGCTCGCGGTGCGCCGGTGGCGGCCCGGACTGTACGCGCGGATCGGGCGGGTGGTGCTGGAGGACGCGGTCGAGCGGTGACCGGGTTCGGGCGGTCCCGGCGGGCGGGCCGGGTTCAGCGCCGGTGGACCGGCAGGCCGTTCTGGGCGGCGGCCAGCAGCTCGTGCATCCGGTGGCCGAAGTCGTCGGTGTCCCTGGCCGGTTCGGGGAAGACCAGGCGGACGTCGCGGTGGCCGTGCGAGTGGTCCAGGCGCAGCACCAGGCCGTGGCGGTCCAGGGCGAGCGGGCGGACCTCCGGGGCGTGGGCGAGCACGGCCGGGTCGAGCAGCCGGGTGAGGACGTCGAGCGCCTCGGCGTGGTCGTCGGCGAGGTGGGTGAGCAGCATGGCCTCGTACCGGGCCAGCGGGTCGGGGGCGGCCAGGGCGAGGTCGGCGGCGGTGATCGCGCCGGTGCCGTACGGGGTGGCGAGGACGGCGTGGGCGACGTCCACCCGCAGGTGCACGCCGAGGCCGTCGTCGGCGAGGTGGGCCAGTTGCAGCCGGCCGGCCAGGGTGAGGCGGGCGCGGACGCGGTCGCGGACGGCGACGGGGGCGACGTCGGTGACGTCGAGGACGACGGCGAGGCCCTCGGTGGCGCCGACGGCGGCGGTGGTGAGCGGGTCGTCCAGGGCGGCGCGCAGCCGCAGCCGGGAGCCGTGCACGGAGACCGGGGTGTCCAGGTGGTGGTGCTCGCCCAGGGCGCGGACGGTGAGCGAGGAGGTCGTGCTGAGCAGGCTGTGGATCCGGTCGGCGGTGCTGGGCTCGGGGACCTCGGTGTCGCCGGTGGGCAGGCTCATGGGCGGACCTCCAGTTAGTTAGGTGAGCCTAACCTAATATTCGGAGGGGGGTGTGGCAAGCAGGCGGCGGGGCCGGCGGACGGGCCCGGGCAGACGGAAGGGCCCGGACGCGCGGGTGGCGTCCGGGCCCTTCCGTCGGGCGGGGCGGAGTCAGCCGATGACGGCCTGGGCGTCGATCTCGACCAGCATCGGCTCCTGCGGCAGCTCGACGAAGACGGTGGTGCGGCACGGCTTCACGCCGCCGGGCTTGACGTTCTCGTCGATGAACTCGGCGTAGACCTCGTTCATCAGCGGGAAGTCGGCGCGCTTGGTGAGGTAGACGCGGAACATCACCACGTCCTCGATGGTGGCGCCGCCGGCCTCGACGATGGCCTTGACGTTCTCCAGGGTGCGGCGGGTCTGCGCCTTCACGTCGCCGTGGTGCAGGTACTCACCGGTGGCCGGGTCCTGCGGGCCCTGGCCGGAGACCTGGAGGAACGGGCCCTTGCGGACGCCCTGGGAGAACATCCAGGCGGGGGCGGGGGCGCCGTCGGTGCGGATCTCGGTCTTCTCGAAGGTCTGGGGGTGCTCGGCGGACATGGGCTTCCTTACGTTGCGTGACGGTTCGTCAGGTGTGGTCGGGGCGGCCGCAGTCGGCCGAGACGGCGCGGGTGGTGGCGAGCAGCTGCGGGAGCAGGTCCAGCACCTGCTCGTACGGCAGGACGACGTCCGGGACGGAGATCGAGGCGGCGGCGACCACCCGCCCGCTGGCGTCCCGGACGGGCGCGGCCACGCAGTTGATGAAGGACTCGTGTTCGGCGTGGTCCTGCGCCCAGCCCTGGGCGGCGACCTTCTCCAGCTCGGCGAGCAGCGCCTCGGGGGTGGTCAGGGTGCGCTCGGTGTGCCGGACGAAGTCGATCCCGGCCACCACCCGGCGCCGCTCGGGCAGCGGCAGGTCGGCCAGCAGCACCTTGGAGACGGCGGCGCTGTGCAGGGCGGCGCGCAGGCCGATCCGGGAGTACATCCGCACCGGGTGGCGGGAGTCGAACTTGTCGATGTAGACCACCTCGCCGCCCTCGTACGCGGCCAGGTGCACGGTCTGGCCGGTGGCGGCGTTCAGCTCGGCCAGGTGCGGGGCGGCGATCCGGCGTACGCCGCGCTGTTCCAGGGCCAGGCCGGAGAGCGCGAAGAGGCCGGCGCCCAGGTGGTAGCGGTAGGCCGCGTCGCGATAGACGAATCGTTCCTCTTCGAGGCTCTGGAGCAGTCGGAGCACGGTCGTCTTGTGGACGCCGAGCACCTCGGCGAGCTGGTCGAGGGAGCGCTCGCCCTCGCCGAGCTCGGCGAGGATGCGCAGGGCGCGGGTGACGGTCTGGCTCATCGTGCTCCGCTTCGAGGGCTGGGGTTCCCGCTCATTGTGCCCGGGTCCGGTCGGCGGACGGTGACCGGTCGGCCGACGGCGTCCGGTCGGTCGGGTGTGCGGGGCCGGCGGGCAGGGACGGGCCGGTGATGCCCTCCGGGGTGACCCGGGTGGCGGCCCAGTGGGCCGGGGAGGCGTCGAGCAGGGCGGCCACCACGGCGGCGTCCGGCAGCTCGGCCTGGTCGCCGTGGGCGGTCAGCGCGCAGGCGGCGCTCAGGTGGCCGAGCCGCAGCCGGCGCCGCTGGTCCAGGCCCCGGACGGTGCCGGCCAGGTAGCCGGCCGCGAAGGCGTCGCCCGCGCCGGTGGCCTCGACCACCTCGACCGCGAGGGCCGGCTCGGTGACCGCCGTACCGTCCTGCGCCAGGGCGGTGACCTGCCGGGCGGCGTCCTTGACCACGACGGTGGCCGGGGCGGGGAAGCGGCGGCGGAGCGCGGCCGGGTCGCCGGTGCCGAAGGCGGCCTCGGCCTCGTCGGCGCCGAGCAGCAGCAGGTCGGCGGCGTCCAGCAGCGGCGGCAGGACGGCCGGGTCGCGGTCGAGCCACAGCGAGGGGCGCCAGTTGAGGTCGAAGCTGACCAGGCGGCCCGGACGGCGGTCGGCGAGCAGGGCGCGCAGCAGGGCCAGGCAGTCGTCGGAGAGCGCGGCCGTGATGCCGGACAGGTGCAGCAGCCGGGCGCCGGCCAGCAGTGCGGCGGCGGCCGGGTCGGCGAGCAGGCCGGGGGAGAGCGCGGCGGCCGCGGAGCCGCGCCGGTGGTAGTGCAGCCGGCTGCGGCCGGGGCCGAGGTCGTGGCGGTCGCCGGTGCTGCCGCCGACCTCCTTCAGGTAGAGGCCGGTCGGGCGGTGCGGGTCGACCGCGACCGCCGAGACGTCCACGCCGCGGGCGGCGACCTCGGCGAGCAGTCGGCGGCCGAAGCCGTCGTCGCCGACCCGGCTGATCCAGGCGGTCGGCACGCCGTGCGCGGCCAGCGCGCCCGCCACGTTGGACTCCGCGCCGCCGACCGAGAGCCGGAAGTTCTCCACCGACTCCAGCGGGCCCGGGCGGTCCGGCAGCAGGACGGCCATCGACTCGCCCACGCACACGGCCGTCGGGGGAGGACCGGGGCGGGTCGGGCCCGGGGTGTCCTGTCGCGGCATGTGCGGGGCTCCTCGTCTGCGGCCGTTCCGTCGAGAGCGGGCCCACCGGGTCGACTCCGCGGCGCGTGAGCGCCGCGTCCGTCCGTGAGCACCGCGTTCTGCGCGAGCGCCGCACGTGAGCCGACCCCGTCGACCGGGAGTCCGGTCCGTTGACCGTGATCCGGCGCCGATGCTAGAACCGTGTTGCCAGCATGTGCAACCCTCGTTGCACATGTTGCAACCTGTGCGGATGGAGGAACACGGTGGAGCAGACCTTCGCAAGCAGCGGTACCGGGCCGGGGATCGCCCGTGGAGCGGTGGCGGCCCTGGCCGACGAACCGCTCGACTGGCGGTTCAAAGCCGCTCCGCCGCAGTCGTGGGGCCGCAGCACGCGGGAGTGGCTCGCCACCGGCCCCACCCTCTCCTCGCTCGGCACCCCGCTGCTCACCCTCGACGGCGCCGCCCTCGACCACAACGTCCGCACCATGGCCGACTGGTGCGCCAAGGCGGGCGTGGCGCTCGCCCCGCACGGCAAGACCACCATGGCGCCCGCCCTCTGGCAGGCGCAGCTCGACGCCGGAAGCCACGGCATCACCCTCGCCAACCTGCCGCAGGTGCGGATCGCCCGGGCCTTCGGGGTCCAGCGCATCCTGCTCGCCAACGCCCTGCTCGACCCGGCCGGACTGGCCTGGCTCGCCGACGAACTCGCCGCCGACCCGGACTTCGCCTTCCTCTCCTGGGTCGACTCCGTCGAGAGCGTGCGGCTGATGGACGAGGCGCTGCGCGCCGCCGGGGCCGAGCGGCCGGTCGAGGTGCTGGTCGAGCTCGGCGGCCCCGGCGGGCGGACCGGCGCCCGCGGTGCGGACGCCGCCGTCGAGGTCGCCGCCGCGGTGCTGCGCGCCCCCACCCTGCGCCTGGCGGGCGTCGGCGGCTACGAGGGTGCGATCGCGCACGACGCCTCGGCCGAGGGGCTGGCCGCCGTCCGCGGC
>NZ_JBHVET010000549.1:0-5949 GCF_042802135.1 Kitasatospora sp. NPDC057512 | reverse complement strand
AGTCCGGGGGGACTCGCTCCACGCCTCCCCCGGTCCCCAGCGCCCTCGGCCCGACCAGTGCTCCCGGCCGGACCAGCATCCTCGACTAGACCAGCGCGCTCCAGTACGGGCAGCGGACGTACGGCAGCGGCGGCGCACAGCGGTCGACGCTCCCGGACAGCACCGGGCCCCGCTCCGAGCGGGCCACTCCGGGCGAGCTCGCGGTCAGCCCGGCCTCGCCCGACTCGCCGAAGCGCAGTTCCAGCCGGTAGCCGTCCGGCGTGGCCGCGGCGACGCCCGGGCGGTCCCGGCCGGCGTTCAGCGAGGTGATGGTCCAGCCGCGCCGCCGCCAGTGCCGCTCCACCACGTCCGCCAGCACCGCCCGTCGGGAGAGCGAGACGACGGTGAGGAGGTCCCGGCCCCGGGTGACGTACCAGAGCAGCTCCGACTCCCGCCCCGGCAGCGGCAGCCTCGCCCCCGCCCGCGCGGGCGCCCCCTGCCAGACCGGCGCCGGACGGACGGCGTCCAGGGTGTCCTGGAGCAGCGTCTCGCAGCGCTCGGTGGCGTCGAGTTGGTCGATCGTCACCTCCGGCCCCGACTCCGTCCCCGGCTCGGACTCCGTACCCGGTTCGGACTCCGACCGCCGGACCGGCGCGACCCACGCACCGCCGGGACGGCCGGGACCGCCGCCGCCCGGGCGTCCGACGTTCAGTTCGGCACCACCTGACTGCACAGGGCCCTCCGTACTCCTCCCGGCGTTCAACCCGGGCAGGCATTCCGTCACTGCTGCTTGGACGGCGGGCGGGTACGGGCAGTTCCCCTCCCGGCTCCGGCCCTCACCGTTCCCACACCTTCACCACGCACTGCACGGTGCACCGGGAGGGCACGGGCGGCGGCGCGCGGGCGGCCCGTCCGGCGGGCGCGCACGACCCGGGCGACCGGCGCGCGGAGCACACGATTGCCCGCGAGGCAAGCCCTGCTCCAGAAAGGCCGATTACCGCGCATGGTGATCCTTATCAAATTGACTGAACGTCAACTTCAAAGGTGAGACTGCCTGGACAGCAACATTCGCAAGGAGACGACCATGCGCATACTCTTCACCGGCCCCGCCGCGGCCGGTCACCTCTACCCGATGGTGCCCACCGCCCAGGCGCTGCGCGCCGTCGGGCACGAGGTCCTGTTCGCCACCGGACAGCCGGTCGAGCTGATCCGCTCCGCGGGCTTCCCCGTCGCCCAGGTCGGCGACGGCCGGGGCCTGCGGGAGATCATCGAGGAGGGTCTCGGCGGCAAGGTCCAGTACGTCAACCGGGACAAGACCCAGGAAGAGATCCTCGACATGGCGGCCGCGATGTTCGCGCACGCCTCCCGCCCCGACGTGGACGGCCTGCTGGCGGTCGCCGACGACTGGGGCGCCGACCTGATCGTCCACGACTCCTTCGCCGCCGCCGGCCCGCTGGTCGCCGCCCAGCTCAAGATCCCGTCGGTGGTGCAGAACTTCGGTGCCAGCCCCGGCCGTCCGATGGCCGACCTGGTGGCCTCGCACGTCTCCGACCTGTACGAGGAGCGCGGCCTGACCGCTCCGGGCGTCGCCGCGGTGCTCAACCTCGGCCCGCTCGGCGGCGACCCGGACGGCCTGCCGATGCGCTACGTCCCGTACAACGGCGGCGGCATCGTCCCGGGCGAGTTCCTCCGCAAGCCCGACCGCCCGCGGGCGGTCGTCACCCTGGGCACCGTGCTCGCCGAGATCGACGGCGTCCGCGCGGTGGTCCGCCTGGTCGAGGCGGCGGCCGAGGTCGACGCCGACTTCCTGCTCGCGGTCGGCAACGCCGACCTCGCCCCGCTCGGCACCCTGCCCGCCAACGTCCGCGGCCTGCCCTGGGTCCCGCTCAACGAGCTGCTCGGCCGCGCCGACGCGCTGATCCACCACGGCGGCTCGGGCACCATGCTGACCGCCCTCCAGGCCGGCCTGCCCCAGCTCCTGCTCCCCCAGGGCGCGGACCACTTCCTCAACGCCGACGCCATCACCGCCACCGGCGCCGCCCTGAGCTCCACCTCCGAGGCCGTCGACACCCCGCTGCTCAGCCGTGTCCTCACCGACGCCGCGCTGCGCGACGCCGCCCACCGCCTCCAGGCCGACAACGCCGCCCTGCCCACCCCGGCCGCCCTGGTCCCCACCCTGGAGGACCTCGCCGCCCGCCGCTGATCCCACCCCTGCCGCCGGTGGCCGTACCGCCCGCATCCGTACCCGCTCACAGCGGTGCGGCCGCCGGCGGTACGGCCGCCGGCGCGCCGGCCCGGGGCAGCAGGAGCGGGGTGGCGAGGATGAGCAGCCCCGCGACCGCGAGGGCGGTGCGCGGTCCGGTGGCGGCCGCGAGCAGCCCGCCGAGCGCGGTGCAGACGGCGATGGACGCCTGCTGGCCGATCGACCAGGCCGACAGGGTGCGGGCGACCAGGTGCTTGGGCGTGCGTTCGAGCCGGTAGGTGGCGAGCACCGGGTTGAACAGGCTCATGTTGACGATGATCGCCAGCTCGACGGCCATCACGGTGACCAGGCCGACCACGCCGGGGCGGACGAAGGCCAGGCCGATCAGCCAGACGGCGCGCAGGGTGCCGACGGTCCGGAACACCCGGTCCCGGCCGTGGCGTGCCACGACCCGCCGGGCCAGCCGGGAGCCGATCAGCCCGCCGAGGCAGGGGGCGGCGAAGGCGAGGCCGTACTGCCATGGGGCGAAGTGGAGTTGGCGGAGCAGGAGGACGGCGAGCACCGGCTCGGTGGCCATGATCAGGCCGGCGACGAGCATGTTGTTGAGGTAGAGCGCCCGCAGACCGGGGTCGCCCAGGATGTGCCGCCAGCCGTCGAGCACCGCGCCCGCCCGGACCGGGTTCCCGCCGCTCCGCAGCGGCGCCTCCTCCCGGCCGCGGATCGCGGTGATGCTCAGCGCCGAGAGCAGGTAGCTGGCGGCGTCGGCCACCACGGTGGTGACCGGCCCGAACCGGCCGACCGCCGCCCCGCCCAGCGGCGGACCGATCGCGATGGAGCTCCAGTTCGTGGACTCGAACCGCGCGTTGGCCACCAGCAGGTCGTCCGGCCGGACGAGGGCCTTGAGGTAGGCGCCGCTCGCCGCGCCGAACGCGATCCTGGCCGCGGCGACCACGATCGAGACCACCAGCAGCTGGACGAAGCCCAGCCCTCCCACCGCGTACGCGACCGGGATCGTCGCCATGGCCGCGAACCGGACCAGGTCCGTCGCGATCATCACCGGGCGCTTGCGCCGGAACTCCACCCACGGCGCGAGCGGCACCGCGATCAGCGCGCCCACCGCCGGCCCCACCGCGGACAGCGCGGACACCTCGACGGGGCCCGCGTGCAGCACCAGGACGGCGATCAGCGGCAGCGCCCCGAACCCCAGCCCGGACCCGTACGCGCTCACCGCGTACGCCGCCCACAGCCAACCGAACCGCCGACCCAGCCGTTTCCCACCCGTCATCCGCGGTGCGCTCCCCTCGACGTTCCAAACCCGACCGGACAAACCGGAGTTGACCGGTGAGAGCCAAGCGGGAGGCACAGCGGCCGGTCAAACAACCGTTTCGCCCACCCCGCACAACCGATGGTTGTTCTCTACAGTGGATCGGCGTGGACCTCGAAGCAGTGCGCACCTTCGCCGCCATCGCGGAAGCCGGCCAGTTCCAGAAGGCCGCCGTCGACCTGTCGATCACCCAGCAGGCCGTCTCCAAGCGCGTCGCCGCACTGGAGCGCGAGCTCGGCGTGCGGCTGTTCACCCGCACCCCGCGCGGCGCCGAACTCACCATCGACGGACAGGCGTTCCTGCCCCACGCCCGCGAACTGCTGCGCGCCGCCGAACGCGCGGTCGCGTCCGTACGCGCCGGCCGCCGCCCGCTGCGCGTCGACGTGATCAACTCGCGCGGAGCCGTCTCGGGTCTGCTGCGCGACTTCCACCGCGCCCACCCGGACATCGACCTCGACGTGCTGATGCTGCACGACATCGAGACCGCCGTCGCCGCCGTCCGCTCCGGCACGATCGACGCCACCTTCCGCGCCGTCGCCATGCCCGGCCGGCCGCTCCCCGAGGACATCGCAGCCGTCCGGGTGCTCGACGAACCGCTCCACCTCCTCACCGGCCCCGCCCACGCCCTGGCGGGCGCCAGGACGCTGACCGTCGCCGACCTGGCCGGCCACCGGATCTGGATGCCCGGCATCGTCCCCGGCACCGAGTGGGGCGCCTACTACGCCGACCTCGTCGCCGAGTTCGGCCTCACCATCGAGGCCACCGGCCCCAACTTCGGCTCCGACGCCCTCCTCGACACCATCGCCGACACCCCGGCCCTCGCCACCTTCATGAGCGAGCGGACCCGCCTCGTCTGGCCCGCCGCCCACGGCCTGCGCCGCATCCCGGTGACCGACCCGACGCCCGTCTACCCCCACTCACTCCTCTGGCACCGCGACAACCCCCACCCGGCCCTCCCCACCCTCCGGGCCCACCTCGCCGCCACCGCCCCCACCCCCGACACCCCCGGCACCTGGACCCCCGCCTGGACCCTTCCCCACTGACCGCCCCGACCGGCCGAACCGGGCCGACCGGCCCCGGACAACGCGAAAGCCGCAGGTCGTATGACCTGCGGCTTTCGGTATGGAGCGGGCGACGAGAATCGAACTCGCGCTCTAAGCTTGGGAAGCTCATGTTCTACCATTAAACTACGCCCGCCTGATGAGCCGTCAGAGACCGCTCAATCCAGTGTCACTGTACCCCATTCGCACCGGTGGTTGCACAGGGGGTCGGTGGACGTGGCGGAGCCGGGTGGGGCGGGCGCGGGGGCGTACTGTGTGGGCCGCGCGCGAGTGCTCCGGCGGGTGGGGGCCGAGGCGGCGAGCCATGGTGAGGAATGTCCGGAACATCCCCTAATGTGACGCTGTCCCGGGGCTCGGCCGTCGGGGCGAGTGCGTACGGGTGAGTACTGGGTTAGGGATGGGAAGGGGATCGATGGAGCAGCGCGCCGTCGTTCGTTGTGCCGAGGGGCACCTGTTCAGCACCACCACGTTCCCGATGCAGAACCTCGGTCCTGGCCGGCTCGGGCCCGGACGGTTGATCCGCTGCCCGCAGTGCGGACGGATGCGGAGTTCGGTGCTGGCCGACGTGCGGGAGCTGTCGGAGCCGCAACTGGCGCGGGCGATGCGGTTGGAGGCCGCGGAGTTCCTGGCCTGACGGTCGCGGAGGGACGGAACGGGCCCCGGGCGGATTCGTCCGGGGCCCTGTCGTGCACGTAACCTCGAAGCGTGCTGCTCTCTGACAAGGACATCCGGACCGAAATCGACCTGGGTCGGGTCGTCGTCGACCCGTTCGACCCGGCGATGATCCAGCCGTCGAGTATCGACGTGCGCCTCGACCGCTTCTTCCGCGTGTTCGAGAACCACAAGTACCCGCACATCGACCCCTCCGAGGAGCAGCCGGACCTGACCCGGCTGGTCGAGCCGGAGGGCGACGAGGCGTTCATCCTGCACCCCGGCGAGTTCGTGCTGGCCTCGACGTACGAGGTCATCACGCTGCCCGACGACGTCGCGTCCCGGCTTGAGGGCAAGTCGAGCCTGGGCCGGCTGGGCCTGCTCACCCACTCCACGGCCGGCTTCATCGACCCCGGCTTCAGCGGCCACGTGACCCTGGAGCTGTCGAACGTCGCGACGCTGCCGATCAAGCTGTACCCGGGCATGAAGATCGGGCAGCTGTGCCTGTTCCGGCTCTCCTCGCCCTCGGAGCACCCGTACGGCTCGGAGCGCTACGGCTCGCGCTACCAGGGCCAGCGCGGCCCGACGCCGTCCCGCTCGTACCTGAACTTCCACCGCAGCGAGGTCTGACCGCAGGACCGGCTGGACCCGAAAGGGCCCGCAGGACGCGAAGGACCCTCGGGCCCCACGGAGCGCACGCACGACGGGCGGCCGATCCCTCAGGTGAGGGA
>NZ_JBHVET010000548.1:0-5951 GCF_042802135.1 Kitasatospora sp. NPDC057512 | reverse complement strand
TCGGACTCCGTGCTCCGGGCGGCGATGACGGCGGCGACCGCCTCCGCGACGAAGGTCTCCGCCTCGGACTTGTCGACCTTCAGTCCGGTCAGCACGCCCTGGCCGTTCTCCTGCTCCAGCAGCGCGAGCAGGATGTGCTCGGTGCCGACGTAGTTGTGCCCGAGCTTCAGCGCCTCGCGGAAGGTCAGTTCCAGCGCCTTCTTGCTCTCGGCGTCGAACGGGATCAGCGCGGGCAGTTCGTCGGCGGCGGCCGGCAGGGCGGCGCCGGCCACCGCCCGCAGGGCCTCCGGGGTGACGCCCTGGGCGGCGAGCGCCTTGGCGCCGATGCCCTCGGGCTCGGTGATCAGGCCGAGCAGCAGGTGCTCCGTGGCGATCTCGGGGTTGCCCGCCTTGCGGGCCTCCTCCTGTGAGGCCACCACGACCTTGCGGGCCCGGGGGGTGAACCGGCTGAAGCCCTGGCTGGGGTCGAGGTCGTTGAGGGTGCCCGGGTCCTTGGGGACGAAGCGCTTCTGGGCGGCCTGCTTGCTGACGCCCATGCTGCGGCCGATGTCGGTCCAGGACGCGCCGGAGCGGCGGGCCTGGTCGACGAAGTGGCCGATGAGGTGGTCGGCGAGGTCGCCGAGGTGGTCGGCGGCGATGACCGCGTCGGAGAGCTGGTCGAGCGCGTCGGGGTGGACCTTCTTGATCGCGGCGATCAGGTCGTCGAGGCGCAGCGGAGTGCTGTTGGGAACAACGGGATTCTCCATGCGTCAACCGTAGGTTGTCGATCCGGAGATCGTCAACCATCGGTTGACGCTATTCGTGGATGGTGTTCCGGTGTCCTCAGGCGTCCGGCAGCAGCCGCTCCCGGACGGCGGCGATCCGCTCGGGCGCGACACCCGCCGCGAGCAGGTAGCCGTCCGGGTCGAACCCGTCGAGCGCGGCCGCCAGGGCGGCCTCGGCGGTGGTCCCGGCCTCGGCGAGCGCCGTGTCGATCCGGCGGAACGGATCCGGCAGCCCCAGCATCCCGTACAGCGGGCGGATGTTGGGGCCGCTCAGCAGGTAGTCCCCGGCGATCGCACCCCGGTCGACTCCGGCCAGGGCGAGCAGCAGCAGGGCGGCCAGGCCGGTGCGGTCACGGCCGGCGCCGCAGTGCACGACCACGCCGCCGGGGCGGGCGCCGGCGATCGCGGAGACCAGCGCGGCGGCGGCGTGCGGGCAGTGGTCCAGGTACGGGCGGAACGCGAGCGGGGTGCCGTCCAGCCGCCCGTGGGCCTCCCACCAGGCGGGGCCGGCCAGTTCGTCCAGCGGGACGCGGATCAGCTCGACGTCGTCGGGGAGCGGGAGGAGCGGCTTGTACTCCTCGGCGTTGCGCAGGTCGACCACGGTGCGGACACCGTGGTCGAGGAGGGCGTCCCAACCCTCGGCGGTGAGGCGGTCCAGGTTGTCCGCCCGGACTATCGCGCCCCGGGCGGTGAGCCGGCCGGAGGCGGTGGGCAGTCCGCCCAGGTCGCGGACGTTCAGGCAGCCGTCCCAGACGAGCGTGCGGTCCTCGGTGCTGGTCGGCGCGTGCGTCGTCCGGTTCATGGGGCTCCCCGTTTCCTCGTCGGGGGTCCCGTTACCCCCTCGTTATGAACGACTCCCGGGAGATCCGGATGGTTCCTCGCTGTTCGAGTCCTCGGAACCGGCTGTTCAGGGAAGAGGGCGGGAGGAGTGACCGGCTGCTCAGGCGGCGGTCGGGGCCTCGGCCTCGGTGCCGACCAGCCGCTCCATCGGCTCGACCGCGATCTGACCGAGCATCGAACCGCCCACGATCGCGCCGACCAGGAAGACGGTGGACAGCCAGGCCATGGTCGACACCGGCAGGGTGAAGGCGCCGACCACCCGGGCCGCGCACTCGGCCAGCAGCGCGGTGCCCCAGATGCCCGAGAACAGGCGCTCGTGGCGGTGGAAGGCCCGCGACCCGGCCGCCCGGCCCTCGACCAGCCGCTGCCAGGCGGCGGCGCGCTCCCGTCGCCCCTTGGTGACGAAGGGCATCAGCATCGGGGTCATCACCGGGCGGCCGATCAGCGCGGAGACCAGGATCGCCACCGCCACGGTGCCGCTCAGCCCGCCGTCCTTGGCGATCATCATCCGGGCGTCGCCGGTGACGAAGGTCAGCGCCAGGCCCGCCAGGTTGACGGCCAGCATCAGGGCGGCCCACAGGTTGAGCCTGCGCTCGGCCAGGAGGCCGAGGACGGTCCGGGCGGCCGGGAAGGCGGTGCTCCAGGCCAGCGCGGCGAACTCGCTCAGGCCGAAGGCCGAGTGCAGCAGGTAGTAGCCGGCCAGCGGGGCGACCACGTCGAGGGCGAGCGGGCGGAGCCCGGAGACCAGCGGGTTGGGGGCCTTGGCGTGGGCGGCGCCGGCGGCGGTGGTGCCGGTGACGGCGGCGATCGGGGAAGCGACGGTGCTGGTGACGGCGGCGGCACTGACGGTCTGGCTCACGGTGGGTTCCTCCCCGACTGGTGGCCGCGGGCCACTGCCCGCGTCGTGCCTCCAGTCTTTCCGTCCGACCCTCCGTCAGAGCAGTGCCGTCCGTTGCGTCATCCGCGTGACAGTTGTCATGGCGAGCGCCGTGACACCGCCTCCGACCTGCGGTTTTCCGCTCCCGGAAGGCTAGTCCTCGGCGGGGAAGGTCCACAGCTCGCGGCCCAGGGTGTCCAGGCAGCGGACGGTGCCGAACCGCTCGTCCCCGGCGGACAGGAAGCCCCGTGCGACACCCGCCAGGACGGTCCGGGCGACGCCGTCGCCCCGGGTCCAGGCGCCGGTCAGCACCAGGGCCTTGTCGGCCAGCTCGGCGCGCCGCACCCGGGCCACCGAGGCGGCCTCCAGCGCGGCGTTGACCGTCTCCAGCTCGGCGGGGAGGAGGTACGTCTCGCCGGTGGGAGCGCGGTCCGCCTCGGCCCGGCGCCGCAGCTCGGGCAGGCCGTGGTGGCGGACGGCGGAGACGGCGTCGTCCAGCGGGAGCTGCCAGCGCGGCCCGGGCAGCACCTCCCACCAGACGTCCTCGCCGACCGGTAGCACCTCGCCGATCCTGGCCCGCCAGGTCTCGAAGCCGTACCGGGCGCGCGGGTCGGGCCGGTGGCCGGGGAGGTCGGCGACGGTCCAGTCGGTGCGGCGGACCACGCTGAGGTCGAAGGTGAAGGGCACTCGGTCGCAGGCGGGGCGCTCGACCAGGCCGAGCAGCAGCCAGTGGGTCTCGTCCGGCAGGCTGAAGGTCCGGCGCCACCCGGTGAGGCCCAGGGCGCGCAGGGCGGGGGCGAGGTGCTCGCGCAGGCCCTTCGCGTGGAGCTCGCGGAGCTCGTGGGCGGTCGTCATCGCGGTCTTTCCCTGCTGGTCGGGCTGCTGGTCGTGCTGTCGGTGGCGGTCCCCGGCGCCGGTGCCGGGCCCGCCCGTGCCGGCCCTCGGCGCGGCGGCTCGTACGGCCGGGAAGGGGCGCGTCATACCGCCGGGAAGGGGCGCGCGCCCGGGGCCCGCACGGGTCGTGCGTGCGCCCTCGGGCACGGCGGGTCCGGGTGGCGGGCCGGGCGCGTCGGCGGCCCCGGCGTCCGGGGCGTCGGCGGCCCGGACTGCTTCGCCTACCGACAACGTAGGCCGGGCGGGCCCCTTCGGGCCGTGGGCGAACGGCAGCAGTCCCCGGGACCTTGGCCCCGGCCGGTCCGGTCCTTCGGCCGGAGCCGAAGTGTTCGCCCGAATGGCGCATCATGTGGCGGGTGCAGAGTGCAGAGCGCCCCGGAGCGGGCACCGACGGCCCCGTCGGCCGGTCCGGACCAGTACCACCCGCCGGCCTGCCACCGGGCCCGGCGGCCGCCGCTCCCCCCGATCTGACGGAGGCGGTGCGGGCCGCGCAGGGCGGGGACGAGGAGGCGTTCCGGCTGCTGTTCCGGACCGTCCAGCCGGGCCTGCTGCGCTACCTGCGGGTGCTGGTCGGCGGTCGGCCGGAGGGCGCCCAGGACGCCGAGGACATCGCCTCCGAGACCTGGCTGCAGATCGCCCGCGACCTGCGCGGCTTCTCCGGCGACGGGGACGGCTTCCGCGGCTGGGCCGCCACCATCGCCCGCCACCGCGCCCTCGACCACCTGCGCGCCCGGCGCCGCCGTCCGGTCGCCGACCTGCCCTTCGAGCAGCTGGTCGAGCTGGCGGCCGGGGACGACACGGCGCGGGCGGCGCTGACCACGGTCGGCACCGCCGACGCGCTGGCCCTGATCTCCCGGCTGCCGCGCGACCAGGCCGAGGCCGTGCTGCTGCGGGTGGTCATGGAATTGGACGCGGAGAGCGCCGCCCGGGTGCTCGGCAAGCGGGCCGGCAGCGTCCGGATGGCCGCCCACCGGGGGCTGCGGCGGCTGGCCAAGCTGGTCGAGCCGCTCGCGTCCGGGGGCGGCATCCCGGCGGCCCGGAGCGCAGAGGCGACGGGCCGGGGCGACGGGGCGACGGCCCGGGGCGGCGGGGTGACGGGCGGCGCCGGAGCCGGAACGGCCGAGGGAACGGCGGACGGAACGGCGGACGGAACGACGGACCGGGCGACGGACACGGCGGCGGCCGGAGTGGGCGCGGGCGAGGCCGCCGGGCGACCCGCGGGGAAACCCGCGAAAAAAAGTTCTCCGCAGGGTGTGACAGAACGCCGGGCCGCGACGCTGAAGGACATGAGATGAGCACCAACCGATCCCGTCGGATCGACCGTGATGCCGCCGAGCAGCTGCTCGGTGGTGCCGTGGGCGGCCCGTCGGCCGGGCAGGACGCCTCGCTCACCGGACCGGACGGCGGTCCCGGGCAGCTCGCCCGGGTGCTCGCCGCGGCCGCCGCCCCCGCGACGGCCGGCGAACTGGCCGGGGAGGAGGCCGCCCTGGCCGCGTTCCGGGAGGCGAGTCTCACGCCCGACCCGATAGTGACCCCCGTCCGGAGACGATCGATGGCAACCGCCGCGCTGGCCAGGGCCTTCAGCACGAAGGCCACTGCCGTCGTGCTCGGCGCCACCGCGCTGTGCGGTGTCGCCGTCGCCGCCGGCACCGGCAACCTGCCGTCCGCCCTGGGCGGCGGCCCGTCCGCGCCGGAGCACACGCTCGCCGGCCAGGACGCGGCCACCGGCCCCGCGGCGGGCTCGCCGACCGCAGGATCGTCCGCGGGCGTGGCCCCGTACGGTGCCGTGGCGTCCGGCTCCGCCCGTCCGTCCGGCAGTGCCTCCGCCGGACCGCAGGCGGTCGTCCCGTCCGACCCCGCGACGCCCGGCACCCCCTCCGCCGAGCGGCGCGGCGCCCGTTCGGCCGTCCCGCCCGCGCTGCTCGGCCTCTGCACCGGCTTCACCGACCGTACGGCCAAGGGCGACCGCCCGGCCCGGCTGGTCGGTGATCCGATGTACGGCCCGCTGGTCACGGCGGCCGGCGGCGCGGACCGGGTGGCGGACTACTGCGAGGCCGCGCTCGACGACGAGGACGGCGACCACCAGGGCGCCGGCACCCCGACGGGCGACCCCGGCCACGGCGGCACCGGCAAGGGGAACGGCAACGCCAACAGCGGTGGCAACGGCAACGCCGACGGCAACGGAGGCAGCGTCAACGGAGGCAACGTCAACGGAGGCCGTGGCAACGCCAACAGCGGCGGCAGCGGCGGCAACGGCGGCAACGGCGAGGACGGCGGCGGCAGCGGGACCAGACCGGGCAAGCCCGGCGTGACCGTGCCCCCGCCACCGGGCGCCGTCTCCCCGCCGGACGTCCGCCCGAGCAGGTCCGCCCGGCCCGGGAACGAGCAGTAGGCCGGAAGGCACCCCCCAGGACTCCGGGTGGGCGGCGAGCGACTCCCCCCGGGCTCGCCGCCCACCCGGAACAGCACCACCCGCACCACCCGCACCACCCGGAAAAGCACCACCCGCACCACCCGAAGTACCGCACCACCCGCAGGAAGCAGTACCACCCGAAGACTCCGGGTGGCCGGTCGGC
>NZ_JBHVET010000547.1:0-5967 GCF_042802135.1 Kitasatospora sp. NPDC057512 | reverse complement strand
CCGTCCGGGCGGGGGCGGGGTCATTCGTGGCGCAGGGCGTCCGGGCGCATCAGGCGCAGGAGTTGGGGCAGGCCGAGGGCGGTGGTGAGGAGGACCGCGCCCGCGGCGGTGGCGGACATGGCGAGCAGGGAGGCCCAGTCGGTGTTCAGGGGGACGCCGGAGGAGTACTGGAGGACCGTTCCGGTCAGGAGGCCGGCGGCGATGGCCAGGGCCAGGCCGAGGGCCATCGGGAGCAGGGTCTGCCACAGGACGGACAGGGCCAGGACGCGGCGGGGGGTGCCGACGGCGTTCAGGACGCCGAGGACGCGGCGCTGTTCGCGCAGGCGTTCCAGCTGGCCGACGAGCAGGCTGAGAGCGACCAGCAGGAGGGTGATCGCCGATCCGGCGGTCAGCAGGCGCTTGACGGCGAGGTAGGTGGCGTCGGGGGCGGGGTCGAGCGGGAATTCGGTGCGGGCCTGGGGGTCGATCGCCATGACGGCGGTGGTGAGGTGCTCCTTCGGGTCCGGGAGTGCGTCGGCGAGTGAGACCAGGACGGTGGCCGGCTGTCCGCGCAGGGCGTCGGCGGGGACGGCGGCGGGGGTGAGCAGGAGCAGGCCGGCTCCGATGCGGCCGTTGGGGTCGGCGTCCTGGACGGGGGTGACGGTGGCGGTCGGGGCGGGCAGGGGGAAGGGGGCCGGTTCGCCGGTGCCGCGGTAGTAGGCGGCGTGGACGGTCGTTCCGGGCGCGACGGGGTCGACGCCCGGGCGGGCGGTCGGGCCCTGGAGGGCGAAGGCGTCGCCGTCCTTGCAGTCGGGCAGGGTCGCGAATCCGCGCAGGACGGCGCAGGAGGCGATGCGGACCGAGGGCAGTTGCCAGGACGTGGCCGTGGCGCTCTCCAGCGAGAACTCGGTGTAGGCGGCGGTGGCCTGGATCCCTGCGCTGTGGGCGAGGCGGTCGGCGAGGGCGTCGGCGGTGGGGGCGCCGCCGGGGAAGGTCACCGACTGCCGGTAGGGGCTGGTGGTGGGCTGGGGCCGGGTGTACTGCTCGTACTGGGTGCTGATGCCGAGGAAGAGCGTCTGCAGGGCGATGGCGCCGGCGATGGCGACGACGACGCCGCTGACGGCGGTGGCGGCCGGTCCGGAGCCCGTCTGCAGGCGGCGGGTGGCGAGTTGCCAGGACAGGGCGCCGCCGCCGGCCCGTCGGGTGACGGCTTCCACGAGCCAGGGCAGGAGGGTGCAGACGCCGGTGAGGGTGAGCAGTACGCCGAACGCGACGAGGAGTGAGCCGCGGGTGCCCTGGGCCGGGTCGGAGAGGGTGAGGGCGAAGACCGTCAGGGACAGGCCGGCCAGCGGCAGCATGAGGCGCCATCCGATCCGGCGGCGGCCGGGGGTGGAGCGGCGGACGGTGCCGAGCGGATCGAGGGCGGCCCGGCGCATGGCGAGGAGGGTGACGCCGACGGCCATGAGCGGGACGACGACGGCGATCGCGGCGGCGATGGCGGGCTGGGGTGCGACGTCCTCGGGGTAGAAGCTGAATCCGGCGAGGCGGACGCGTCCGATGAGCTGTCGGCCGAGGAGGAAGAGCGCCGTTCCGGCGGCCAGGCCCAGCACCGTTCCCACCAGGGACTCCCCCGCGGCGATCCGGGCGGTCATCCGGCGGTCCGCGCCGCCCAGGCGCAGTGCGGCGAGCCGGCGGTCGCGGCGTTCGCCGCCGAAGCGGGCGGCGGCGGCGAGGAAGACGCCGACCGGGGCGAGCATCACGGTCAGGCCGACGGCGTTGAGCAGGACCAGCTTGGGGTCCATGGGTTTGGGCGGGGAGAAGTGGCCGAACGCGGTGATCCGGACGGCGCCGGTGTCGACCGAGAGGTGGTCGCCACCGAGGACGTAGTCGGCCTGGCCGGGTCCGAGCAGTCCGGCGGGGCCGATGGTGCCGGTCACGGGGTAGGGCAGGCGTTCGCGCAGCAGGTGGTTGGCGGGGTCCTTGAGGAGGTCGGCGAGGGCCGGGGAGACGGCCATCGTGCCGGGGGCCGGGTAGGCGGCGAGGCCGGGTGGGAGTGCGGCGTCGGGGCCTTCGGGCTGGACGACGCGGCCGCGGACGGGGGTGCCGTGGAAGGTGGTGTCGGCGGTGGCGACGAGGACGGTGCGGTCGCCGGGGGTGGGCAGGTCCTCGTCCCGGAAGGTGTCGTTCTGGGTGTAGAGGCGCTGGTCGCGGTGGTGGACGATGCCGGGGAAGGAGGCGGTGAAGAGCAGGAGGGCCACGCCGAGGCCGACGCCGCAGGCGGTGAGCAGCAGGCGGCCCCAGCCGTCCCGTCCGCTGGTGACGGCGAGTCGGGCGCCGAGGGCGAGTTGGTCCAGGTGCGGTCGGCGGACCCGGGGGTCGGTGGCGCTCACCGGGTGGTGGCCAGGTCGCGGGTGCGGCCGTCGCGGACGACGATCTCGCGGTCGGCGTAGGCGGCGACCCGTACGTCGTGGGTGACGAGGACGACGGCGGCGCCGCTCTCGCGGGCGGCGCGGGTGAGCAGTTTCATGACGCGTTCGCCGTTGAGGGAGTCGAGGGCGCCGGTGGGTTCGTCGGCGAAGACGGCTTTGGGGCCGGTGATCAGGGCGCGGGCGGCGCCGACGCGTTGGCCCTGGCCGCCGGAGACCTCGCCGGGGCGTTTGGCGGCGGTGTCGGCCACTTCCAGGCGTTCCAGCCATTCGGCGGCGCGGGCTTCGGCGGCCTTGCGGCGGGTGCCGTTCAGGCGCAGCGGGAGGGCGACGTTCTCCAGGCAGGAGAGTTCGGGGACGAGTTGGCCGAACTGGAAGAGGAAGCCGAAGTGGGTGCGGCGCAGGGCGCTGAGTTCGGTGTCGGTGCTGGTGGTGAGGGAGCGGCCCTGGTAGGTGATGGTGCCCTGGTCGGGGCGGGTGATGCCGGCGAGGCAGTGCAGGAGGGTGGACTTGCCGGAGCCGGAGGGGCCCATGACGGCGACGAGTTCGCCGGCGGCGACGGTGAGCGAGGCGCCGGCGAGGGCCGGGGTGGGGCCGAAGGACTTGTGCAGGTCCTGGGCGTGGAGGAGGGGTTCGGCGGTGGTCAACGCGGGGTCTCCGTCAGGCGGGCGGTGAGGTCGTCGAGGCGGGCGGCGGTGAGTTCGAGCCAGCGCAGGTCGGCTTCGAGGTGGAACAGGGCGTGGTCGCAGATCAGTTCGTCGGCGAGGTCGCCGGCGAGTTTGCGGCGGGTCAGTTCGCGCATGGTGCGCAGGTGTTCGGCGCGTTGGGCGTCGAGGACGTCGGCGGCGGAGCGGCCGGTGAGGATGGCGAGCACGACCTTCTGGTAGAGGGTGCTCTGCAGGTACGGCTGCGGGTCCTCGGGGTGGGCGAGCCAGTCGGCGAGGTCGGTGACGCCGGCGTCGGTGATGGCGTAGCGCTTGCGGTCCGGGCCGCCGCCGGCTTCCACGCCCTCGACGACGACCAGGCCGTTCTTCAGCAGGCGGGAGAGGGTGGCGTACACCTGTCCGTAGTGCAGGGCGCGGTCGCGGCCGAAGTGCTCGTCGTAGAGGCGTTTGATGTCGTAGCCGTGGCGGGGCTGGGCTTCCAGGAAGCCGAGGAGCATCTGTCCGAGTGACATGATCAAGGACTATACACACCATGTATACATGGCATGTATAGCGGGGCGCGCGGGGCCGCCGCCGGGCCCGGGGAACGCCCCGGGGCGTGGAGGCGCCCCGGGGCGTGGCCGTCCGGCCGCGCGGGTCAGCCGCGGCGCAGTGCGGTGAGCGGGGCGGGGGCGGTGCCGAGCCACCAGGTGGGGTCGGCGCTGCCGTCGGTGGTGCGGCCGTCGCGGTGGACGTGGTGGCGCACGTCCCGTCCGGGGTCGGCGAACTCGCCGGCCAGGGCCCGCTCCAGCCACTCCGCCCCGAACCGGAAGACCTCGGCCGCCACTCCCCCGAGCGGGTGGAACTCGTCCTCGTAGACCCGCAGTTCCTTCGGCGCCCGGATGCGCTCGAAGCTCTCCAGGGCCTGGCCGAGGTCGGTGAGCTCGTCGAACTCGCCGATCCCGTAGAGCACCGGGCAGGCGATGTCGGCCACCAGGTCGCCGAGCGGCATGCGGTGGGCGAGGTCGCGGTCGAAGGCCTCCTCGTCGGTGTACCCGGCCATGTACATGTAGTTGTTCTTGAAGGTCGGCTGGGCGCGCTCGAAGATCGTCGCGAAGTCCCCGGTGACGGCCTCGAAGGCGGCGAGCGCGGCCAGGCGGCGGTCGGCGGCGGCGGCCCGGGAGCCCCAGTAGCCGCTCATCGAGATGCCGAACATGCCGATCCGGTCGGCGTCGACCTCCGGGAGCGCGGCCAGGTGGTCGAGGTAGCGGCCGATCGCCCGCTCGTAGTTGCCGAGGTCGACGGTCAGCCCGCCGGCGCGGCTCTCGCCCTGACCCGGCCCCTCGATGGACAGCGCGACCATTCCGCGCGAGGTGTAGTAGCGCTCGGCCGCCCAGATGTAGTCCTCCTTGATCATGTCCATCCCGGGGCCGAGGATGACGGCCGGCGCGTTGCGGACCGGCCCGGCCGGCAGGTGCAGCAGGGCGAAGATCCGCGAGCCCTCGAAGTCCAGCTCCACCCGCCGCACCCGGCCCTCGCGCAGCGCGCCCAGGCGCTCCACGCAGTGGTTGGCGCGCTCGCGCATGGCCGCCTTGCGCGGGTCGGCCGCGTCGAAGAGCGAGTACTGCGCCCGGCCCCACATCACCGCCGCCCTCAGGTACAGGTCGGCGGCGGTCTGCGCGAAGCCGCCGCGCTCGTGGTGGGAGGCGCGCTCCTCGGCCTGCCCGGCCACCGTCGCCCACGCCTTGGGCAGCATCGCGCCGCTCCTGACCAGGGCGAAGACCTTGGCGAAGTCGGTGTGGTCGTGACCGAGCTGCTCCATGGTTCCGACGGCCTCGGGGTGCAGCGCGTCGAAGCCGCCCTGGGCGAGGGCGATGTCCAGGGCCCAGCTCTGGCCGGTCGAACGGACGGTCATGGCGGTCTCCTTCACGGGATCCGGCTGGGGATCCGGTCGCGGACCCCGTGGCGGGATCCGATTGGCTAAGTACTTAATGAATAAGTACTTAGCTATTAAGTCCCGAGGCTAGGCTGCTGTCAACCCGACGAAGAGGACCGACCATGGCCGAGCCGCCACCCACCGACGACCGCGCCCGGGCGCTCGACCGCCTGGCCCGCGCCGCCTACCGCCTCAGCGCCGCCGACGCCCGGCTGCGCGGACGCGCCACCCGCACCCCGGGCGCGCTCTCCCTCACCCACGCCCGGGCCCTGCGCACCCTGGCCGAACAGGGCCCCCTCAGCATCGGCGGGCTCGCCGCAGGCACCGAGACCACCGGCGCCGCCACCACCCAGCTGGTCAACGGCCTGGTCGCGGCCGGCTACGTCACCCGCACCCGCCGGCCCGAGGACAAGCGCTCCGTCCTGGTCGCCCTCACCGACACCGGCCGGGCCCTGCACGACCAGCGCCAGCGGGCGCTGGCCGACGCCCTGCACGGCGACCTGGGCGACTACGACGACGACGCCCTCGACCGGGCCGCCGAGGTGCTGCAGCGGCTGTCCGCCGTCTACGACCGGCTGTGACGCCCTGACCCGCCGGGGCGGGGGGCGTCCCTGACGTCCGGGGCGCCGGGGCTGGGCCGGATGCCGCTGTGCGGGTGCAGGGGGGCGGTGTTGCGGCGAGGTTGTGGACGTGGACACCGTCATCGTGCTCGAACCCGATACGCCGACCAACGTGCGGATCCTCGGCCCCGGCCGCGTGCCGGCCGACCCCGAGAACCCGGTACGGATGGCGCACGCCGCCCCCGCGGAGGCCTCGGGCGTCTGCGGGCCGCTCACCCTGTGCGGCCTGCGCACCTCCGAGATGACCCTCGCCCCGCACCGCTCCCCCGGGCCCGGCCGCCCGCGCTGGAACACCTGCGGGGCGTGCCGCGACGCCGAGGGTGGCGCGGCGGCCCGCGCGCCCGGGCCGGCGTAACCCGGCC
>NZ_JBHVET010000546.1:0-5969 GCF_042802135.1 Kitasatospora sp. NPDC057512 | reverse complement strand
GCCCGCACCGTCCCCGGTGCGGGCGGCGGCAGCGGACGGCCCCGTACGGCAGCCCTGCGGTCAGGCCCCGTCGCGGGTGGCGGCGCGGCGCACCGCCCAGGGCAGGCCGAACCACAGCACGGCGAAGATCAGCGCGATGCCGCAGGTGATCGGCACCGCGAGCGCCGTGCCGAGGACGACGTCCAGGACCAGCAGCACGGCGCCGGTCAGCGCGGAGGCGAGCAGCAGCAGGCCCACCTGGGCGACGCGCACGGAGACGGCGACGATCCGCTCCTTGCCCGGGTGGCGGTACAGCCCGCGGTGCAGGGCGACGGGGGTGGCCAGGACGGCCGCGGCGACGACCGACAGCAGCAGGGTGGTGACGTAGACGTCCTGTTGGGCGTCGGAGAGCTGGGCGAAGCGCGGGGTGAAGGCGACGCCGAGCAGGAACGCGAAGACGATCTGCACGCCGGTCTGGAGCACCCGCAGCTCCTGGAGCATCGCCACCAGGCGCCGGTCGGCGCGCACGGCCGGGTTCCCCCAGCCGGGCGGGGGAGCGGAGTCGGACCGGTGGCCGGGCGAGGGGGAGTCCGGGGGAGGTGCGCTGGTCATGCGTCAGCTTCCCACGGCCCGGCGTCAGGCCCCGCGCGTTCGGCGGGCCTCCGCGCCCCCGGTGCCGTCCAGGCGCTGCTGCCAGACGGTGAGCAGCCCCTGCAGGGCGCCGGCCTCCTCGGGGCTCAGGTGGGCCAGCAGCCGGTGCTCGTTGCGCATGTGGGCGGTGAACGCCTCGTCGATCAGGCGCCGGCCGGCGTCGGTGAGCGCGACCACGCGCCCGCGCCGGTCGTCGGCGGCCGGGCGGCGGGTGACCAGCCCGGCGCGCTCCAGGCGGTCGATCCGCTTGGTCATCGCCCCGGTGGTCACCATCGTGTGCGCGGCCAGCTCGCCGGGGGCCCGCTCGTACGGGGCGCCGGCCCGGCGCAGCGCGGCGAGCACGTCGAACTCGCCCTCGCCCAGGCCGTAGCGCTGGTAGACGAGGGCGAGTTCGGCGCTCAGGCGGTCGGCGAGGCGGTGCAGGCGCCCGATGACGGCCTGCGGGGAGACGTCCAGGTCGGGGCGTTCGCGCCGCCACTCGGCCTGGACCCGGGCGACGTGGTCCGCGTGGTCGGCATGCTGTCCCTGTCCGTGCTCCATGGACGCCATCCTACTCCCGATAGCTTCCTGGGAAGCTATATTGTCTTCCATGGAAGCCAATACGCGGTGGGTCCTGCTCACCGCCCTCGCCCCCGTCGCCTGGGGCGCCAACTACTGGGTCACCCACGCCCACCTGCCCGCCGACCACCCCCTGTGGGGCGCCGCCCTGCGCGCCCTGCCCGCCGGCCTGCTGCTCCTCGCCCTCGCCCGCCGCCGCCCGCACGGCGCCTGGTGGTGGCGCAGCGCGCTGCTCGGCCTGCTCAACACCGCCGTCTTCTTCGTCCTGCTCTACCTCGCCTCCCAACTGCTGCCCACCAGCGCCGCCGCCACCGTCATGGCCGCCTCCCCGCTGACGATGCTGCTCACCGCCTGGGTGCTGGCCGGCCGGCGCCCGCGCCGCGCGCACCTGGCGGGGGCGGTGGTGGGCCTGGCCGGGGTCGCGCTGGCCCTGGCCGGACCGGGGGAGGGGATCGGCTGGGCCGGGCTGGCCGCCTCGGCGGCGGCGATGCTGGTCTCCTCCGTCGGCTACGTGCTGGCCGCCCGCTGGCGCGAGGGCGCCGACCCGCTCGCCGCCACCGCCTGGCAGCTGACCGCGGGCGGCCTGGTGCTGCTGCCGCTCGCCGCCGCCGTCGAGGGCCCGCCCCCGCCGGTGGACGCGCCCACCCTGCTCGCCTTCGGCTACACCACCGTGATCGCCACCGCGCTCGCCTTCGCCTGCTGGTTCGCCGGACTGCGCCACCTGCCGGCCGGCACCGTGGGCCTGCTCGGACTGCTCAACCCGCTCACCGGCGTGCTGCTGGGCACGGCGCTGGACGGCGACGCCTTCGGGGTGCGCCAGGGCGCGGGGCTGGCGCTGGTCGTGGCCGGCATCCTGCTCGGGCGCCCGCGGGCCGAACCCGCCACCAAGCCCGCCGCCGAACCCGCCACCAGGCCCGCCGCCGGGGGGACCCGGCCGGCTCCGGGTCGGGACCTTGATCTCAAGTCGACTTGAGGTCCTAGCCTGCGTGGTGCGCGACCGGACCGGACGCGCCACGCACGGCGACCCCAAGGAGCCAGGGCCATGACCACCAACACCGACACCACCACCATCGACACCGCCGACACCACCACCATCGCCGCGAACCTCGCCGCGCTCGAACAGCGCGTCCGGGTCCTCGCCGACCGCGCCGACATCACCGGCCTCATCGACGGCTACCTGCTCAGCCTCGACACGGTGCCCCGCGACGGCGGACGGTTCGACGAGGCCTGGGCGCGGCGCTACTTCACCCCCGACGTGCGGATCACCACGCCGGTGGGGGACCACGAGGGCATCGACGGGCTGGCCGAGTCCGAGCAGGCGACCCTCGGGAAGTTCGAGCGGACCCAGCACGTGGGCGCCAACCACATGATCGACCTGGACGGGGACCGGGCCGCGGTGCGCTGGAACGCCGTCATGGCGCACGTCCACCTCGCCTCCACCCAGCAGGCGCGCGGCGAGGAGCCCGGCGGCCACTTCGACGTCGGCGGCACGTTCACCGGCGAGGCGGTGCGCACCCCCGACGGCTGGCGCCTGCGGAGCCTGGACGTGCGGGCCGTGTGGACGAGCGGCCGGGGCCCGCTCGTCCTGACCCCGAAGGCCGGGGCGACCCTGCGCGACCTCGCCGGCGGAGCGTGACGGCTACCCCGGGACGCCGCTTGCCTTCCGGGTGGATCGCGTGATCTGCTGGCGCGAGCATCGCGTGCCGGTGACGGACCGCGTCAGGCATGGAGGTGCGCAACCGAAGGGACCGCCACCCGTGGCCTCCCCCTCCACCGGCCGTACGGCCGCCCTCAGCCTGCAACTCTCCCGCGCGCACCAGGACTTGCGCCGCCGCCTCGCCGACCTGCGCGCGAACCTCGGCCGGCCCCGCCCGCACGGCGACGACCGGCTCCTCACCCACTGCCTGGCCTTCTGTACCGCCCTGACCAACCACCACCAGGGCGAGGACGACGGCCTGTTCGCCCAACTCCTGCGCGAACGCCCCGACCTGGCGCCGACCATCGCCAACCTCGTCGAGGACCACGGCCTCATCACCGGCATTCTCACCCGGGTGCGCCAGCTCGCCGACCAGGCCGCCGGACGGCCCGACGCCGACCTGGAGGCGATCGGACGCGAACTCGACGGGCTCGCCGCCATCATGGACTCCCACTTCGGCTACGAGGAACGGGCCATCGGCGCCGCCCTGGACGCCGGGGTGCGCGACGACGGCTGGTCCGAACCGGTCCTGCGCTTCCACGCGCCGCGAGACCCGGACCCGGCACCGTAGAACCCGCGCACCGTAAAACCCGTCGCACCGTCCGGCCCGCCTTCCCTACACTCGCCACGCGGCCGCGCTCCGACGCGCGGCCCGACCGCGACGACCGTGACGTACGAGACGAGGAGAGGGGGAGGGCGGCCATGCCGAAGCAGAGCGCCGCCGCCCCCTCTCCCGCGTCGCGGTACGAGGTGATCCTGGTGTCCCGCCTCTCCCGGTGCCCGCTGCGCGGCCGGCACCGGAGCAGTGCCGCCACCGCCTGACACCGTCTGACACCGGCCCGTCCGGCCGTAAGTCCCTTGCATGGCAAGGAATCAGACGATCCGTCGGCACTGCCGAATCGCGCGCCCACCCACCAGAAGGACCGCCTCGAAAGGCACCCGGGCCATGCGCACCCACACCACCACCACGAGCACCGCCACCACCACCATCGCGAGCACCACCACCGCGAGCACCGCCACCGCGGCCACCGGCATCGCCGCCGTCCGCAACCTCGGCATCCTCGCCCACGTCGACGCCGGCAAGACCACCGTCACCGAGCGGATCCTCTACCTCACCGGCACCACCCACAAGCGCGGCGAGGTCCACGACGGCACCACCGTCACCGACTTCGACCCCCAGGAACGCGACCGCGGCATCACCATCTTCGCCGCCGCCGTCAGCTGCGCCTGGGCCGGACACCGGATCAACCTCATCGACACCCCCGGCCACGTCGACTTCGCCGACGAGGTCGAGCGCTCCCTGCGCGTCCTGGACGGCGCGGTGGCGGTGTTCGACGCGGTCGCCGGCGTCGAACCGCAGAGCGAGTCGGTGTGGCGCCAGGCCGAACGCCACGGCGTGCCGCGCATCGCCTTCGTCAACAAGCTCGACCGGGCCGGCGCCGACCTGGACACGGCCGTCGACTCCATCCGCGAACGCCTCCACCCGCGCCCGCTGGCCGTCCACCTGCCCATCGGCGCCGAGGAGTCGTTCACCGGCGTCGTCGACCTCGTCCACCAGCGCGCCCTCACCTGGCACGAGGACGGCGCCCTGGCGCACGGCCCGGTGCCCGCCCACCTCGAAGACCGGGCCGCCGAACGCCGCCGCGCCCTGGAGGAGGCCGTCGCCGAACTGCACCCCCGGGCCCTGGAGGAGTTCTGCACCCACGGAACCGTCACCGCCGCCACCCTCACCGCCGCCCTGCGCGACCTCACCCGCACCGGCGAGGCCGTCGTGGTGCTGTGCGGCTCCGCCTACCGCAACCGCGGCATCGAACCGCTCCTGGACGCCGCCGTCGCCTACCTGCCCTCCCCGCTCGACGTCCCGCCCACCCGCTCCGCCGACCGCACCCAGCAGCGCGAGGCCGACCCCGAACAGCCCCTGACCGCCCTGGCGTTCAAGGTCACGGCCGCCCCCACCGGGCGCCTCACCCACCTGCGCCTGTACGCCGGCACCCTCCACAAGGGAGCCACCGTGCTCGACACCGCCACCGGCCGCCGCGAACGCGTCGCCCGCATCCTCACCGTCCTGGCCGACCGCCACACCGAGACCGACCACGCCCGCGCCGGCGACATCGTCGCCGTCGTCGGCCCCAAGCACACCCGCGTCGGCGCCACCCTGTGCGACCCCGACCACCCGATCCTCCTGGAGGCCCCCGTGAGCGCCGAACCGGTCGTCACCGTCGCCGTCGAGGCCCGCCGCGCCGTCGACACCGACAAGTTGGCCGCCGCCCTCGCCCGCCTCGCCGAGGAGGACCCCTCGCTGCGTGTGGCCACCGACCCCGAGACCGGCCAGCGCACCCTGTCCGGCCTGGGCGAACTGCACCTGGAGGTCGCGGTGGAGAAGGTCCGGCGCGAGGCCGGGATCGAGGCGGTCGTCGGCCGCCCGCGCGTCGCCCTGCGCGAGGCCCTCGTCGAGGGCGTCACCGGCTTCGTCCACCGGCACGCCAAACAGGACGGCGGCGCCGGCCAGTTCGCCCACCTCGTCCTCGACGTCCACCCCCTGCCGGACGGCGCCGAAGGGGAGTTCGCGTTCGCCTCCTCCGTCACCGGCGGACGGGTGCCGCGCGAGTACGTGCAGGCCGTCGAGGCGGGCTGCCGCGACGCCCTGGCCGAAGGACCGCTCGGCGGACACCCGGTCACCGGCGTCGCCGTCACCCTCACCGACGGGTCCACCCATCCCAAGGACTCCTCCGAGCTCGCCTTCCGCACCGCCGCCCGCCTCGGCCTGCGCGAGGCCCTGCGCGCCTCGCGGATGCACCTGCTGGAACCGGTCGCCGAGGTGACGGTCACCGTGCCCGAGGACGCGCTGGGCAGCGTCCTCGGCGACCTCGCCGCCCGCCGCGGCCACGTCCGCTCCACCGACCCCGGCCCCGGCGCCACCGCCCAGGTGGGCGCGCTGGTCCCGCTCGCCGAACTGTTCGGCTACGCGGGCCGCCTGCGCGGCCGCACCCAGGGCCGCGGCACCTTCACCACCCGCCCGGCCGGCTACGCCCCCGCGCCGACGCCGGCCGGCTGAGCCCGCCGCCCGGCCCTCCCCACCCGGGGG
>NZ_JBHVET010000545.1:0-5975 GCF_042802135.1 Kitasatospora sp. NPDC057512 | reverse complement strand
TGACACCGGCGGCGCGCAAACGCCTGGTCGTCCTGCACATCACCGCCTCGGTGAGCTGGCTGGCGCTGATGCTCTGCCTGCTCACCCTGGCGGTGTCGGCGCTGACGGCCGTGGGCGCCGGCGACGCCGACCGGCTGCGCACCGCCTACCGGGCGATGGGCCTGCTCGGCGACGTGCTGATCCTGCCGCTGAGCCTGCTCACCTTCCTGAGCGGGGTGGCGCTCGGGCTCGGCACCTCCTGGGGGCTGTTCCGGTACTACTGGGTGAGTACCAAGTTCTGGCTCACGCTGGGGGCGATGGCGGCCTCCGTCTTCGCGCTCGGCGACCGGTTGCACGACGCGGTGCGGGTGGTGGACGCGCACCCGACCGGCCCGATCACGGCGGCGGACCTCGGCTTCGTCCGGTACAACACGGTGATCGTCCCGGCGGTGGCGCTGTCGCTCTACCTGTTCACCGTGGTCCTGTCGGTGTACAAGCCCTGGGGCCGCCGGAAGGGCAAGGCCGGGGCCGGGGTCGCGGAGGCCCGCCGGGGCCGAATACCCGGGGCGGGCGCCTGACTGGCTGACCGCCGGCCGGCCGCTGACCGCCGGCCGCCGGCCTCGGCCCGGGGCCGCCCCGGGAATGCCCGCGCTAAGGGCGGGCGTTGTCCACCGACGTGACCAGCGCCGCGCCCACGACCAGGATCTCCGTGCTCGACCGCTCCCGGACCAGACAGGGTGAGGAGCCGGCCCGGGCACTGCGGGACACGGTGGCCTTCGCCCGCGAGGCGGAGCGGCTCGGCTACCACCGGTTCTGGGTCTCCGAGCACCACGGCGTGCCGGGGGTGGCCGGGTCGGCGCCCACCGTGCTCGTCGCGGCCGTGGCGGCGGCCACCACGCGGATCCGGGTCGGCACCGGCGGGGTGATGCTGCCCAACCATCAGCCGCTGGTGGTGGCCGAGCAGTTCGGGGTGCTGGCTTCGCTGTTCCCGGGGCGGATCGACATGGGGCTCGGGCGCTCGGTGGGCTTCACCGACGGCGTCCGGCGGGCGCTCGGGCGCGAGAAGGGCGCCGCGGACGAGTTCGGTGCCCAGCTGGCCGAACTGCTCGGCTACTTCGACGGCTCGCAGCAGGCGCACCGCGGAGTCCACGCCCGGCCCGCCGAGGGCCTGCACGTCCCGGCCTTCGTCCTGGCCACCGGCGCGGGCGCCGACCTGGCCGCCGACGCCGGGCTGCCGCTGGTGATCGCCGCCCCGCACGGGGAGGACCGGATGCTCGCGGCGATCGACCGCTACCGCGACCGGTTCCGCCCCTCGGCGCACGCCGCCGAGCCGTACGTGGTGGTCTCGGGCACCGTGGCGGTCGCCGAGACGGCCGAGCAGGCGCGCGAGCTGCTCGTCCCGGAGGCCTGGTCCGGCGCGTACTCCCGTACCCACGGCGAGTTCCCGCCCCTGGCCCCGGCGGCGGAGATCCTCGCCCGGGAGATGACCGTCCGGGAGCGGGCCGCGTACGAGCAGTCGCTCAAGGGCCACATCGCGGGCACCCCGGAGCAGGCCGCCGCCGCGCTGCTGGCGCTGGTGGAGCGCAGCGGGGCGGACGAGTTCCTGGTCACCACCAGTACCTACGACCGCGCCGCGCTGCTGGACTCCTACCGGCTCCTCGCCGAGGCCGTCGGTCGGGCCTGAGCGGGCCGAGCGTGAGTGGCCGGGCCTGACTGGTCCGGGCCTGAGCGGGCGGGAGGAGGCGGAGCCGTCACCGGGCCGGGCCGCGGCCGGTGCCCGGCGCTCGCTGCCCGACGCTCACTGCCCGCTGCCCGGCGCTGCCGTTCAGCCCGCGTCGACCTCGGTCGTCCCGAGCCGCGCGTACACCTCCGGCCTGCGGGCCCGCAGCCGCAGGGCGATCCCGACGCCGGTCAGGAACACCACCGGCACGATCGCGACCAGCGGCCAGTTGACCTCCGGGCCGGCGCCGGTGAACAGGTCGAGCCGCCACACCACCAGCGCGGTGGCCCCGCACAGCAGCACGGTGGCGGCCAGCGGCGCCACGACCGTACGGAACGCCCCGGCGCTCGCGGCGGCCGCCCGGTTGCGGCGGAAGAAGGCGAACACGGCGAGACCGGCCAGCGCCTGGAGCACCAGGATGCCGACCACCCCGGGGGAGTTCGCCCAGAGGAAGAACTGGTTGTACGGGTCCGCCCCGATCAGCGCGGCCACCCCGACGGCGACCGCCGCCACCACCGACTGCGCGATGCCGCCGATCCACGGCGAACCGTGGCGCGGGTGGACCCGGCCCAGCGCGGCCGGGGCGGCCTGCTCCTTGGCCAGCGCGTAGCCGTACCGGGTGATGGTGTTGTGGAAGGCGAGCAGCGCCGCGAGCAGGCTGGTGACGATCAGCACCCGTTGCACGTCCGTCGCCCAGCCGCCGACGTAGTCGGTCATCGCGGTGAAGAACATCCCGGCCGGGTCGGCGGTGGCGGTCGCGACGGCCTCGGTGTCGCCGAAGGCCTGCACGATCATCCAGGTGACGAAGGTGTAGAAGAGGCCGAGGAAGGCGATCGCGGCGTAGGTCGCGCGCGGCACGGTCCGCTGCGGCTGCCGGGCCTCCTCGCGGTAGATCGCGGTGGCCTCGAAGCCGATGAAGGCGGCGAAGGAGAGGCCGAGCACCCCGCCCATCCCGCCGGAGAACACGTGCTCCGGGGCGAACGAGGACAGGCTCAGCCCGTGTGCCCCGCCCTTGACCAGCACCGCCACCGCGAGCACCAGCAGGATGCCGGTCTCGGCGACCAGCAGCGCCCCGAGCACCTTGGCCCCGAGGTCTATCGAGCGGAAGCCGAGGAACCAGACCACCGCGACCCCGAGCAGCGCCCAGACCGGCCAGGGCAGGTCCAGCCCGAGCAGGTCCTTGGCCGTGGTGTGGGCGAAGAACCCGAAGGCGCCGAACATGCCGATCTGGATCGCGTTGTACGACAGCACCGCGAGCAGCGCCGCGCCCAGCCCGGCCGCCCGGCCGAGGCCGCGGGTGACGTAGGCGTAGAAGGCGCCGGCGTTGCGGATGTGTGCGGTCATCGTGGTGAAGCCGACCGCGAAGAGCGCCAGCACCACGCCCGTGGCCAGGTAGGCGACCGGCGTGCCGATACCGCCGAAGGAGATGGCGAACGGCGCCACGCCGGCCATCACGGTCAGCGGCGCGGCGGCGGCCACGACGAAGAAGACGATGTCGCCGGTGCCGAGCACCCCGCGCTCCAGGCCGCCGGGGGAGCCCGGGGAGGCGGCGGAGGTGGGGGCGGAGGGGGCGCCGGGGTCGGGGGGACGGAGTGCGGAGGGGGAGGCCGCGTCGGAGGGCAGGGCCATGGGGGAGCTCTCCTGGGGTCGTGGGTACGAGGGTAGGGCGGTCGGCGGCGGAGACGCGTCGGCCGCCGACCGGGGAACGAGACACGGACGCCGTGGGGGACGGCCGGAACCGGTCGGGACATCCGTCAGGCCGGGCCGCCGGGACACCTCAGCGCGTCGAGCCGCAGCCGGGCAGCCGGGCAGCCGGGGCTCGCCTCAGCGCGTCGAGCGGTCGCCGCCGCCGGGCGGCCCACCGTGGGCGCGCCGCCCACCGTGGGTGCGCTGCCCGCCGAGCCAGGTGCCGGCCACCTCGATCGAGGCCAGCTCACCGGCCGGCACCGCGTACGGATCGGTGGCCAGGTGCACCAGGTCGGCCCGCAGGCCCGGCCGCAGCACGCCCCACTCGGTCTCCTCGAAGGCCTGGTGCGCCACGCCCGCCGAGTAGGCCGCCAGCGCCTCGGTGAGCCCGATCCGCTCCTCGGGCAGCCAGCCGCCGTCCGGCAGGCCGTCCGGCGTCTGCCGGGTGACGGCGGTGGCCAGCCCGGCCAGCGGCTCGTAGCGGGTGACCGGCCAGTCGCTGCCGAAGGAGACCCGGGCGCCGCCGCGCAGCAGGGCGGCGATCCGGTACTGCCGGGAGCCGCGGTCGGGGCCGATCCGGGGCAGGGTGAGCTCGGTCATCAGCGGGTCGGTCTGCGCCCACAGCGGTTCGAAGTTGGCGATCACCCCGAGTTCGGCGAACCGCGGCAGGTCGTCCGGGTGGACCAGCTGGACGTGCGCGATCACCGGTCGGCGGGCGCGCGGCCCGTTGCGGCGGGCGGCGGCCTCGACGGCGTCCAGCGCGATCCGCACGCCGTGGTCGCCGATCGCGTGGATGTGCGGCTGGAAGCCCAGCGCGTCCACGGCGGTGACGGCCTCCGCCAGCTCGGCGCCGGTCCAGTTGGCGACGCCGTGGGAGTGCGGGCAGTCGCTGTACGGCTCCAGCAGCGCGGCCGTCCCGGACTCGATGACGCCGTCGGCGAAGAACTTGACCGCCCGCGCGCTGAGCCGTCCGCGCCCGGCGGCCTCGACCCGGTCGCGGTCGGCGGCCAGGCGGGGGAGCCGTTCGCGCCAGCCGTCCGGTTCGAGCAGCAGGGCGAGCCCGGCCCGGACCGGCAGGTCCTCCTCGGCGACGGCCGCCAGCCAGGTGTCGACCTGCGCGGGCTCGACCCAGGCGTCCTGGAGCCAGGTGAGCCCGGCGGCGGCGAGCGCGGAGGTGGTCTCCCGCAGCGCGGCGACCTGTTCGGCCAGTGGCCGGGGCGGGACGAGCGCGAGGACGGGGTTGAGCGCACCGAACTCGCGCAGGGTGCCGAGCGGGCTGCCGTCCGGCCGTCGGACGATCTCGCCGCCGACCGGCTCGGGCGTGTCCGGCCCGTACCCGGCCCGGCGCAGCGCCTCGCTGTTGGCCCAGCCGGTGTGGTGGTCCATGGTGCGCAGCAGCACCGGTCGGTCCGGTACGGCGGCGTCGAGCAGCCGGGCGTCGAACAGCCCGCCCTCGGCCAGCGACGGATCCACGGCGTCGCCGGTGATCCACTCGGCCTCGGGGTGGCGCCGCGCCCAGTCGCGGACGGCCGCCACGACCTGCTCCACGCTGGTGCATTCGCGGACGGGCACGCCGCGCAGGCCGATGGCGCCGAGCAGCGGGTGGACGTGGCCGTCGCCGAAGGAAGGCAGCAGGGCGCCGCCGTCGAGGTCGACGGTCTCGGTGCCGTCGTCGCGCAGGGCGAGGGCGGCGTCGCCGAGGGCGGCGATCCGCCCCGCGCTGACGGCGAGGGCGTGGGTGCGGGGGAGGGCGGGGTCTCCGGTGTGGATCCGGCCGCCGGTGAAGATGATCTCGGCACGCATACGGGGGTGTGCGTCCTCTCCGGGGCAGGGCGGGCCGACGGGTGCGCGGCCTGCCTAACCGAATGGGGTTCGGTTACCGTAGGCGCGGCACCGGCGGGTGCGGAAGGGTTTTACTGAAAGCCGTTCAATAACGCTTGGATAACGACGATCTTGGTCTGCGGGGGCCGACGGGCCGCCCGGCGACCCCGAAGGTGAGGAACCGGGCATGCCCAGGCCGCGCACACCCCTGCTGGACCGGCAGCGCATCGTGGACACCGCGCTCCGGCTGGTCGACGAGGCGGGGGACCTCACCATCCCCGCGCTGGCCGGTGCGCTCAAGGTCAGCCCCTCCGCGCTCTACCACCACGTGGCCGGCCGGGCCGAGATCGTCGCCCTGATGCGCGCCGAACTGGTGCGCACGATCGGCGAGCAGTCGATGTGGGACCAGTCCTGGGACGCCGCGCTGCGCACCTGGGCACACGCCTACCGGGACGCCTTCGCCGAACACCCCGGCATCGTCCGGCTGCTCGCCACCGCGCCGCTTGCCGAATCGTTCATGCACGAGCTGTACGAGCGGGCCGTCGCCACCCTGGAGGACGCGGGCTTCGCCGCACAGGACGTGATGAGCCTGATCACCGCCCTGGAGAGCTTCGTCCTGGGCTCGGCGCTGGACCTGGTCGCCCCGGACGTCATGGTCGACGCCGTCGACCGCGCCGCCACCCCGCGGCTGGCCGACGCCCTGGACGCCGTCCCCGTCGGGCGCGAGCGCGCGGACCGGGCCTTCGAGCTCGGGCTCACCGCCCTGATC
>NZ_JBHVET010000544.1:0-5990 GCF_042802135.1 Kitasatospora sp. NPDC057512 | reverse complement strand
GCTCCGCTGTCCTGGCGGCGGAGCCGGGGCACCACGGCATCGGATTCCTGCGCGACCCGGCGGCGTCACCGGGCAACAGCCCGTTGCGGCGGCGACGAGCCGGGACCGGGCGCCGTTCCGTCTCGACCCCGGCTCGTCGCCGAGGGTCTTCGCCTTCGCGTCAGAGGACGGAACTCGGGGCGGGCCGCTCGTCCAGGACTCCCTGCCCCCGAGCCAGGACGCCGGCCATCAGGGCCGGCACCCGGTGCGAGGAACCGTCAGCCCGCCGCGCCGTCCAGCCGCCTGAGCACCGCTGTCAGCGCCCGGATGCGGTCGGTGCCCTGCGGGAGTGCGGGAAGGCAGGCACGCAGGCGCCGCACCGTGTCGAGCCGCACGTTCCCCGGCCCGACGGCGTCGACAACCGAACCGACCGCCTGGAAGGCCCAGTACTGGTTGAACGCGAGCTCCTCGGAAGCCGCCGCCTCGACGAGCGCCGACAGGAACTCCTCCTCCGGCCGGGCGTACAGGCGGGCGTAGCCCGCCAGCCGGGTCCCGCCGACGGCGGAGCCGAGAGCGGATGCGGTGTCGTAGCCGTCCACCAGCGGAGTCAGCCTGGCCAGCTCGGCGAAGATCAGCTCCTGACGGTAGGTCCGCGCCGGCCCCGACGGCTCCCTGCGCCGCAGGTCCGTGAACTCGCCGACCAGACGGCCGACCTCTTCCTCCGCCTCGGCACTCCCGATGCCCTCACTGCCGGCCACCAGGGCCACCCGGGCCTGGCGGCTCGCGTCGTCCCCCGCCTGCCGGGCCTCCGCGGCCTGCTGCTCGACGGCCTCCACGCGCTCCTGCAACTGCCGGTACTGGAACTTGGCGCCTCCGGGCAGTTCGATGCTCTCGAAGAGATCGCCCAGC
This sequence comes from Kitasatospora sp. NPDC057512, assembly GCF_042802135.1. Lineage (NCBI taxonomy): Bacteria > Bacillati > Actinomycetota > Actinomycetes > Kitasatosporales > Streptomycetaceae > Kitasatospora > Kitasatospora sp. NPDC057512. The sequence continues at coordinate 5,102 of NZ_JBHVET010000544.1, read as the reverse complement.
CACGGGACCACGGCGATCGCGGCCAGGACCAGCGTCGCACCGTCGATCTTCAGATCCGGCCTGACGGTGTGGACGACACCGACACCCAGCGCGCCAAGAGAAATTACCGCGGCCACCAGCCGCCTTCGCCGCCCTTCGCGCACGCCTTCCCGGCCCCCCGTGTCCGTCATACCCCCAGCGTCCCAGAGGACGGTCAGCTCTCCGATCGGGATGTCGCAGCCGGCCAGGCATCAGCTGTACGGGCTTCCGCGGCCGAAGTGGGGTCGGCAGTAGGCGGGTGCTGCCCATGTCCGGCTCGGTCTCGTCCGGCCGCTCGTCGTGGCGGAGCACGGGTGAGAACGCCGGTCGCATGTTCGAACGCACGCGGGGATCCGAGCGATCTCAGCCGTTGTACCTCGCGGTAGCCTCTGGCCATGAATCGTGGGGAGGGCGCGGACGCGCTGGTTCCGGAGGCCCGGGAGATGCTTGCCGCTGGGCAGGACGACGAGGAGATCTTCGCCGAACTGGCCGCGAGGACGGGCGAGTGGGGTGATTGCGCACTGGCCGTGTGCCTGGCTCTGGGCGTGCCTCGGCCGGACGCACAGGCCCGACTCCGCGAAGCCGAACCATTCTTCGCGGAGTTCTCGGCAGGCGAGGAGGAACTCGTCGCCAGCGTCCTCGCGATGGGGGGCATGTTCATCGTGGACCGAGCACTCGACGAGTACGACGAGCGCATCCGCGACCTGTTGGGCATCGCCGCCGGTGCACGTGGAGGCTATCCAGGCAGCCTGCTCGGATGGTTTCGTTCCGGCGAGCTCACGAAGATCTTCCTGTACTTCGCCAGGACCCGGTTCCGGGACGGGCGGGGCTCGCCGCCCGATTTCTGGGCCGCCATGACCACGGCCGGCGAACTACTGGCGGGCAAGGACGGACCGGACCGGGCCGAGGTGATAGCGGGACTGGACCGTTGCCGCGCGCACGCTGCTGCCACCGGTGCGGAGTAGCGTCATCGTCGGCGCGCGACCTCCGCTGCGCAGGCGGTCCTGACGGCTCCCGGCGGCCTGGCGCCCGGCAGCTTCGGGGCTGATGCCGGGCAGGCACCGAAGGATTGGCGGCGCCATCTGCGTGGCAGCGTGGACAAGCGAGATCAAGGGCCACCTATTCGGCGATGCGTCCAGCCGTGGCTGCGATCATGGGCCACATGCTGTCGCTGACGATGAACGATGCTGCGGCCGGGATACTCGCGCGTGCTGGTGGAGCAAGCCTGACGCCGCCCGGTGGCCTTGCCCCTGGCCTGCGTGGCCTGCTTGCGAATGGGATCACCCGTCGAGGAGATGTACTCACCTGGGCCGACTCGACGGGCGATGCCAACGGTGCTCCCTCGTTCTTCGGAGACCTCACGGGTTGGGAGTGCGCTGACAGCTCCTTCCACCTGGAGGACCACGTCCCCGTCGATGTCCGAATCGTCGACGCCGCTCCGCAGATCTCGGAGGACGATCAGCGGATCCTTCTCCTTCACGGGATCGCATTCGCGATGGAGTTCCGCCGGCTCGTCACAAGCCTGGACCACCCGTGCTCGGTGCGCTGCATCGTCGGAGCCAACGAGACCAACGCGACGTTCAGGTTCCACCGGATCCGTGCAGGCGAGTCGTGGCACAACCCGGACCTCGACAGCTACCGGATGGACAAGTTGGTCGTGATCGACCTCAAGCCGGCTGACGGCTGATCCCCCGCGTCAGTGCGCACGTCCTCTTGGTGCGGAGGAGGACTGACCACCGACCAGAAGAACCACGCCGTCGCATACCGCCCGTGGCTCGCCGGGGCCGGCTGGGCGAGGACGTCATCCCGCCGACGGTCGGCGTGCCGGTCCGGAGCGGGTTGCAGCCGACGCGGAAGATCACCGACGCGGAGCAGAAGGCGCTGCCGTCGGTTAGGCCGTTTCTTTCCGATCATCGGATCGTTGGCCTGGTGTGCCGTTGACTGATGCGCAGTGGGCGCGGATAGAGCCGTTGTTGCCGGACCGTACGCCCAAGCGCGGCGGTCGGTGGCGGGACCACCGTGAGGTGATCGACGCGATCGCGTGGAAGTTCCAGACCGGCGCGCAGTGGGTGCGCCTGCCAGAGAAGTACGGCTCCTGGAAAGGGGTTTACACGCGGCTGCGGAACTGGGCGATCGACGGTACCTGGGAGAAGGTGTTCACTGCTCTGCTCGCCCAGGCGGACGCCGAAGGCGACGTGGACTGGGTCGTCTCGGTCGACTCCACGGTCGTGCGCGCTCACCAACACGCGGCTGGGGCCCGCAAAGAGGGGCCCCAGCCGGTGAACCCGACCACCACGCGATCGGACGCTCGCGGGGCGGGCTGACCACGAAGATTCACCTCGCGGCGGACGGCCGCTGCCGACCGCTGTGCTTCTACCTCACGCCGGGCCAGGCAGGCGACGCCCCGGCGTTCGAGCACGTTATGGCTCGCATCCGGGTTCCCCGGCCAGTCGGCCGTCCGCGCACCCGCCCGGACATGGTCCTGGCGGACAAGGCCTAGTCGTCGAGGGCGATCCGTGACCACCTGCGCCGACGCGGAATCAAGGCGGTGATCCCGCAGCCCGCGGACCAGATCGCCCACCGCCGACGCAAGGGCCGTGCCGGAGGCAGACCACTCGCCTTCAACCGGCACGCCTACAGGCGGCGCAACACCGTCGAACGGTGCATCAACCGCCTGAAGAACTGGCGCGGCCTAGCCACCCGCTACGAGAAGACCGCGACCGTCTTCCAGACCGGACTCCACATAGCGGGCATCTTCATCTGGTCCGCCCGCTGATCCAACAGCAGCCCTACACGTAGAAGGTGGCTTGCGAGTTGATGTCAAAGCCGGAGCAGCCGATGATAATGTCCGACCCGGTCTCGGTGACAGTTGCGTCGATGTCCGCGTCGCTGTCAACCTCAGCCAGGACCTCCGGGGGAGTCTGGTTGTCATTCTTCGGGTCAGCCATGGTGCCCTCCTGTAGTCAAGCCTGTACGAATGGCCATGATCGTTCCATGCCCGTGCCCGCAGAGTCCAGGCCCCTTGACAAATAGCCGACTTCACGGCCACTGGTTCGGCAGTCGGGCGTGGACGGCCTCCCAAGAGTCGTGCCCGGCGGGCAGGCCCACGCACTGCGGCCAGCCGGCCCTTCCAGTGATCGGCTCGATCGCCTCCTGGTGGTCACGCCACCGCCCGCCACAGCCTGGCGTTCGGTCCGAGCCCACTGCGTGTCAGTCGTCAGCCCCTCGATGATCGAAAAGAAACGCCCTAGCGCGATCCGCGAGTTCCCACGCCCATGACATGGTCGATTCCGGAACGGAAGACCGGCGGGCGGTCGGGCGGGGGGCACGGGATCGGGTGAGCAGCACGACCCATGGCGGGCTCCTTGCGGAGCAGAAGGAATCGGAAGGGTTGGCACCCCTCACCCCTTCGGGGAGTGGGGCTGGCGTGCGCGGGCAGGGGTGCGGCAGCATCGGGGCCGGGAGCCCGGTCCGGGCAGGACCGGGGGTGTTGAGGAGCGGGTGCCCGTCGTGGTGACGCGGGCACCCGCTTGCCGGTTTCCTCGCTGGTACCGGTAGCCAGGCCCCGTCTCGGCCGTGCTGCCCCCTGTCCCCTTCAGCCCCGGAACGGGGTTGTCGGCGCGGTCCAGCCACACGGTGTGGCTGTCGGGGGTGACGGTGAGGCCGAAACGGTCGAAGCCGGGACGGCCCTGGCCGTCCCACTGATCGCGTCCGCAAAAGCCGCCGGCGCCGAGGTGAAGTTCGAGCGAGGCGCGGTCACCGCCGAGCAGCTCACCGCCTACAACCCGCCCAAGGCCTCCGACCGGCACTCGTTCTACTGCACCGCCACCACCCAGGCCGAGGCCTTGCCCCCGGACATCCTGGCGGCATCGTGCGCCAGGCCATCAGAGCCCACCGTGACCCCGAGGTCCACCAGCAGGTACTCGCACGCGAACAAGCGGAGCCGGAAGCGATTCGCCAGTGGCCGAGTGGCAGTGCCAGGGCGGCGGAGACGTAGACGGAGTGTTGGAGGAAGTCGCGGCGGTTGGTGTCCGTCAGGGCCCTCCGGGGATCGGTGGTATCTGCGACCACCGGATCCGCCAGCAGAACGGGCAGTTGACCTGTTCTCCCCTCTGAAGACTTTCCACCAGACCACGGCCTCGACCGGTCACTCCGTGTTGATCCGGCCCGCCCGAGGAGCCTTCCAGACTGTCGGACGTCAGCTGTGAAGCTCAGACGATCATGCGGAGCATGGAGTCGTAGCGCGGCCCGTCCGGGTAGGGCTGCATGGTGCCCATGCGGGAGTAGCCCCACCGCTCGTAGAGCGCCTTGACCCGCGGGTGGTCCTCCTCGACCAGAAGGTGCGAACGCTCCTCGGTCCGTTGGGACAGCAGTTCCTCGTGCAGGGTGCGCGCGACGCCCTTGCCCCGCCAGGCCGCGCGGACCATCACCTCGCACAGGGCGAAGGTCCGGGTGTCCGTCTCCTCCAGCAGCGAGGCCGGCGCTGGGGTGATCAGCCCGCCCCACCGATAGGCCTCCGTACGGGCGAAGCCGTAGGCATAGCCGACCGCCTCGCCGTCGACCTCGCCGAGAGCGCAACCCCAGCGCGGCCCGACGGCGTGACGGTGCAGACGCTCGGTGAACCGCTCGACGGAGAAGAAGGGGTCGGTGGCGGCCTCCTGTGAGTACACCTCGGCGTACACCACGATCAGCCGGGTCTCGATGGCGGGCAGGTCCCCGGCTGTGTAGTAGCTGACGGTCAGGGCGGCGGCCACAACGGCTCCTTGTGAAGTGGTCGGGACATCGCAGCGTTCCACGAACGCCCGCGTCATCGATAGGTCGAGATCAGCCGCCTTTCGCCGGAATGCGCCGAGGCGCACGACCACCGGCTCCGTGACCCCGGTCAATCACGCATGTGCCGTCCGTAGGCGCCGAGCAGTGCCCGTTCGAATCCTGCTGAGCCGTCCGAACCAGAGGATTCTCCAGTCGAGTCGGTCACCGTACAGACCCACATCACCAAATCAAGTTCAGGATCCGGACACCCCTGTCACCGCGGTCAGCACCCGCAGCGGGATGTCGACCGAGACGTCCCTCAGGTTGTGTCC
>NZ_JBHVET010000543.1:0-6004 GCF_042802135.1 Kitasatospora sp. NPDC057512 | reverse complement strand
GGCGCCGACCCTGCGGAACGCGGGGGGCTCAGAGCGCCGCGGCGAGCTCGGTGCCCTGCTTGATGGCGCGCTTGGCGTCCAGTTCGGCGGCCACGTCGGCCCCGCCGATCAGGTGCACCGGCAGGCCGCGCTCGCGCAGCGCCTCGTACAGGTCGCGGCGCGGCTCCTGGCCGGTGCAGAGCACGACGGTGTCCACGGGCAGCAGTTGGCGCTCGCCGTCCACCGTGATGTGCAGGCCGGCGTCGTCGATCAGGTCGTAGGTGACGCCGGGGACCATCACCACGCCGCGGTGCTTGAGTTCGGTGCGGTGGATCCAGCCGGTGGTCTTGCCGAGGCCGGCGCCGACCTTGCTGGTCCTGCGCTGGAGCAGGTGGACGCTGCGCGGGGGCTTCGGCCGCTCCGGGGCGCGCAGGCCGCCGCGCTCGCGGTACTCCGGGTCGATGCCCCACTTCGCCTGGAACACCGGCGGGTTGAGGCTCGCCGCGTCGCCCGGGTCGGTGAGGAACTCGGCCACGTCGAAGCCGATGCCGCCCGCGCCGAGGATGGCGACCCGCTCGCCGACCGGCGCGCCGTCGCGCAGCACGTCGAGGTAGCCGAGCACGCTGGGGTGGTCGATTCCCGGGATGTCGACGGGAGTTCGCGGGGTGACGCCGGTGGCGAGGACGAGCTCGTCGTGGCCCTGCCCGGCCAGCTGCTCGGCGGTGACGGTCGCGCCGAGTCGCAGCGTGACGCGCAACTCGGCCAGCCTGGTGCGGAAGTAGCGCAGCGTCTCGTCGAACTCCTCCTTGCCGGGGATGCGCCGGGCGATGTTCAGCTGCCCGCCGATCGCCTCGGCGGCGTCGTACAGGGTGACGTCGTGACCGCGCTCGGCGGCGGAGACGGCGAAGGCGAGGCCGGCCGGGCCCGCCCCGACGACGCCGATCCGCTTGCGCGACTGGGTCGGCCCGAGGACGAGTTCGGTCTCGTGGCAGGCGCGCGGGTTGACCAGGCAGGAGGTGATCTGGAGGTTGAAGGTGTGGTCGAGGCAGGCCTGGTTGCAGCCGATGCAGGTGTTGATGGCCTCGGCGCGGTCGTCCCGCGCCTTGGCGACGAAGTCGGCGTCGGCGAGCAGCGGGCGGGCCATCGAGACCAGGTCCGCGCTGCCCTCGGCGAGCAACTGCTCGGCGATCTCGGGGGTGTTGATGCGGTTGGTGGTGACCAGCGGGATGCCGACCTTGCCCATCACCTTCTTCGTCACCCAGCCGAAGGCGCCGCGCGGCACCGAGGTGGCGATGGTGGGGATGCGGGCCTCGTGCCAGCCGATGCCGGTGTTGATGATGGTCGCCCCGGCGGCCTCGACGGCCTGGGCGAGCCGCACGACCTCGTCGAGGGTGGAGCCGCCGGGCACCAGGTCGAGCATGGAGAGGCGGTAGACGATGATGAAGTCCTCGCCGACCCGCTCGCGGACCCGGCGGACGATCTCCACCGGGAAGCGCATCCGCCGCTCGTACGCACCGCCCCACTCGTCCTCGCGCCGGTTGGTCGCGGCGACGATGAACTCGTTGACCAGGTAGCCCTCGGAGCCCATGATCTCGACACCGTCGTACCCGGCGCGGCGGGCGAGTTCGGCGCAGCGGGCGAAGTCCTCGATGGTCTGCTCGACCTGCTCGGCGGTGAGCGCGTTGGGCGTGAAGGGGCTGATCGGGGCCTGGATCGCGCTGGGGGCGACCAGGTCGCGGTGGTAGGCGTAGCGGCCGAAGTGCAGGATCTGGAGGGCGATCCTGCCGCCGGCGGCGTGCACCGCGTCGGTGACCACGCGGTGCTTGTCGGCCTCCTCCTCGGTGGTCAGCATCGCGCCGCCCTCCCAGGGGCGCCCGGCCTCGTTGGGGGCGATGCCGCCGGTGACGATCAGACCGACGCCGCCGCGGGCCCGCTCGGCGTAGAAGGCGGCCATCCGCTCGTAGCCGCCGGGGGCCTCCTCCAGGCCGACGTGCATCGAGCCCATGATCACGCGGTTGGGCAGGGTGGTGAAGCCGAGGTCGAGCGGGCTGAGCAGGTGCGGGTAGCGGTTGCTGCCGGGGTGGGCGCTCATCGACGTCTCCTGGGGCGCGGGCTGGGGGGTGGACCGGGATGTGGACCGGGGGCGTTGTGGACCGGGGGCTTTGTTACCGCAGGGTAGGGGACGGGCCGCGGGGTATGCAACTAGTTGCATAAGGCTGGTCCGGGTTGCCGGGAGGGCCCTCCGGATGGCTCGAACACGGCGCTGGGGACCGGCCGGACGCGTATCGTCGTGTCCCGGACATCGCGGGGCCGTCGCGGGGGGACATCGCGGAGACGCCGCGGACTCGGAGCTCGGGACTCAGGAGAGGAGCGGCCGTGCGCGGTGGCTCGGTGGCCGTGGTCGGGGGCAGCATCGCCGGGAGCGCCTTCGCCGGCGCGGCCGCCCGGCTCGGGGCGGAACGGGTGGTGGTGCTGGAACGCAGCCCCGGGCACCTGGAGGACCGCGGCGTGGGCCTGTGCACCCACAACGACCGCTTCGACGAACTGGTCCGGGCCGGACACCTCGACGCGGACACCCGCCGCCACCGCCTCACCGTTCGCCGCTGGGTCGCCCGGGGCGCGGCCGGCGAGGGCGACGGGCCGGACGGCTGCGGGCGACTGCTCTGGGCCCAACCCTTCCCGTTCCACTCGCACCACTGGGGCGTGCTCTGGCAGGCCCTGCGCGAACGGACGCCCGAGCAGGTCGAGTTCCGGCTGGGCGCCACCGTGACGGCCGTCGGCAACGGGCCGGGCGGGGGCGAGGCGGACGGGGGCAACGGGCCGGACGGGGGCGAGGCGGACGTCAACGTGCCGGGCGGCGCCTGGATCGAGACGGACGGCGGCCGTGAGACGTACGACCTGGTGATCGGCGCCGACGGCTACCGCTCGGTGGTCCGCGAGGCGGTCTGCCCGCAGGCCGAGCCCGAGTACGCCGGGTACGTGTGCTGGCGCGGCAGCTACGACGCCGCCCTGCTGGCCGAGTTGCCCGGCGGCGCGGCGCCCTGGCCGGAGGAACAGTGCATCACCGCCTGCTACCCCGGCGGCCAGGTGGTCATCTACCGCATCCCCGGGGTCGCGCCCGGCCGCACCCAGGTGAACTGGGTCTTCTACGCCCCCACCCCCGCCTGGCTGCGACTGGACGGCCCGACCAGCATCCCGGCGGGCAGCCTCACCGACCAGCAGGTGGACGAGCTGCGCCGGCTGGCCGAGCGGCACCTGCCGCCGTACTGGGCCGGCCTGGTCACCCTGACCCCGCGCGAACGGACCTTCCTCCAGCCGGTCTACGACCTGGCGGCCCCGGCCCGGACGGCCGGACGGCTGCTGATCGGCGGGGACGCGGCCACCGTGGTGCGCCCGCACAACACCAGCGGCGCGGTGAAGGCGATCCAGGACGCCCACGCCTTCGAGCTGGCCGGGCGGGCGGCCGGCTCCTGGGCGGCCCTGCTGACCGCCTACGACCGCGAACGGACGGCGGCCGGGCGGGAGTTGGTGGAGCTGGGCCGCACCCTGGGCCGGGCCCAGGTCACCGCGGCGCCGGACTGGTCGGGAATGGACGAGCCGGCCATGACCGCCTGGTGGCACCACCAGTTCACCGGCGGCGGGGGCTTCGGCGGCCACGCGCTCGGCCGTACCGACTGAGCGCGTGGCCACGACTGCCGAGACCCCGGTCAACCCGCTTCGGGCGAAGGGGTGTCGACCGCTACCGACGGACGACGGTCAGACGTTGACGCCGTAGTCGGTCGCGATGCCGCGCAGGCCGGAGGCGTAGCCCTGGCCGATGGCGCGGAACTTCCACTCGTTGCCGTTGCGGTACAGCTCGCCGAAGACCATCGCGGTCTCGGTCGAGGCGTCCTCGGTCAGGTCGTAGCGCGCGATCTCCAGGCCGTTGGCCTGGTTGACGATCCGGATGAACGCGTTGCGCACCTGGCCGAAGTTCTGCAGCCGGGCGTCGGCGTCGTAGATCGACACCGGGAAGACCACCTTGGCCACATCGGCCGGGACGCGGTCCAGGTCGACCTTGATCTGCTCGTCGTCCCCGTCTCCGCCGCCGGTCAGGTTGTCGCCGCTGTGCTCGACCGAACCCTCGGGGCTGCGGAGGTTGTTGAAGAAGACGAAGTGCTGGTCCGAGACCACCTTGCCCAGCGCGTTGCACAGCAGCGCACTGGCGTCCAGGTCGTAGTCGGCCCCGGTGGTGGTGCGCACGTCCCAGCCGAGACCGACGATCACGGCGCTCAGACCGGGCGCCTCCTTGCTCAGCGAGACGTTGCCGCCCTTGGCCAGCGAAACTCCCACAATGCCCTCCTCTGATCTCTCCCTGTGGACGAATCTACAACACTGTAGAGATCACGAGAATCCGTCTGCGGGCGGGCCCGCCCCGGGAATTTCTCCGGGTCGCATCCGGGAACCGTGCGCGGGCACCGTGCACGGGCACCCGCCGCGGCCCGGCCAAGGGGTCACCGCGCGGCGTCGATCCCGATCCGCAGCGCACCGTTCTCGGCCGTCGCCCTGCGGCCCCAACCCAGCAGCAGGCCCAGCACCTCGCGCTCGGCGGCCGGGAGCCGGGCCAGGTCCACCTGCTCGATCTCCCGTACCAGCGCGGCCATCGACGGCTGCCGGATCCGGCTGCTGAAGTCGAGGTCCGGCTCATGGCGGGCGAGGGTGGGCAGGGTCCGCGCACCCAGGCGACGCAGGACGGCCCGCAGGGCGCCTCCGTCGACCCAGGCCTCCAGCCGCCCGGACCGCGGCGCCGGGCCGGCCTTGCGCCCCGTCCTCGCCTTGACGGGCACCCGGTACAGACCGAGGACGCATTCGTCCTCGGCCACCTCCTCGTCCGGCCCGTACGGCCGCAGGTCGCCCGCTGTGCTCCGCATGCCGAGCACCCTAGCGACCTCCCGCCCTAGACTGGCAGTGGATTTCCCTCTCCTCGGTTCTTCCCCCCGTTTCCCCTCGTCGCAGGCCCGGTCGCCGGAGGTCCCGATGCGCCAGCGGTACAGCTTCCACCTCGACCAGGGCGGGCACTCGGTGACCGTCAACGTCCGGTCCGGCTGGATCACCGAGACCGAGCTGCTGGTCGACGGCAAGGAGTGCGACTTCCACCGCGTCCACGGGCACGGCGACTATCCGCTGACCCTCACCGCCCAGGTCGCCGAGGAGCCGCCGAGGCCGCCGAGGCCGCTCGCGGTGCGGCTGGACCGCACCGGCCGGGCCGAGCATCCGCTCGCCTGCGTCCTGGAGCTGTCCGGCGCCGAGCACCCGATGCCGGAGCGCACGGCGCGCTGATCCCGCCTCCTCCCCCGCGAGTTCCACCCCTTCCGCACGGTCGCGCCCGCCTGCGGCTACCTTGCTAGCAAGCTATGGTGCTAGCATCGTGGATGTGGGAGACGAGGATGTGAAGCAGTTCAACGTGTACCTGCCGATCTGGCTGATCAAGCAGGTCAAGTTCCGCGCCGTCGAGCAGGAGCTGTCGCTGTCGGCACTGGTCGCCGAGGCGCTGCGCGCCTACCTCGACGACGCCCCCGCCGCCCAGCACGAGCACCCGTCCGAGAAATCCGTCAAGGAGGACTGAGATGACCACCGAGGGCATCGAAGCCGTGTTCATGGAGACCCACAACTGGGGCAAGGCCGCGAAGTTCTTCCAGGGCCTCGGCTACGAGCTGGAGTTCGCCACCGACCACAACTCCGGTCAGTTGCGCAACGGCGACAGCCCCACCCTGTTCATCGCCGAGATCCCGGCGGACCGGCAGCCGCAGGTGCAGCTGGTGCTGAAGGTGGCGGACGCCGACGCCTTCCGTACCGGCGAGGGCGTGGAGCTGGAGACCCCGTTCGAGGACACCCACTTCGGCACCCGGATGGCGACCGTCCGCGACCCCGACGGGCGGCTCTGGAGCCTCCAGGCACCGGCCAAGTCCGAGTCGTAGCAACGGTCGGCGGCAGCAGCCGTAGGACCGGAGCGCAAACGGGCCGGTACGGCGATCAGCCGTACCCC
>NZ_JBHVET010000542.1:0-6007 GCF_042802135.1 Kitasatospora sp. NPDC057512 | reverse complement strand
CCCGGATCCACACCGGGGACGCCCGCCGGCCGCAGGCCGGCGCCCTCGCCATCCGGAACGGTCTGATCACGACGGTCGGGGACGACGCGGACGTCGCCCCGGCCGTCGGCCCGTCCACGGTGCTGGTCGACGCGCTCGGCCGCCGCGTGGTGCCCGGCCTCGACGACGCGCACCTGCACGTGATCCGCGGCGGCCTCACCTACGTCCTGGAGCTGCGCTGGGACGGCGTGCGGTCGCTGCGCCAGGGCCTGGCGATGCTGCGGGAGCAGGCCGCCCGTACGCCCCGGGGGCAGTGGGTGCGGGTCGTCGGCGGCCGGATCGTCCACGCCGCGGCCGAGTACGAGGGCCCGGACGAGGAGCTCCCGCCGGTCAGTCCCGGCTGGAGCCCGGTCGCCCATTTCGGCGGCTACCAGGCCGCCCGCCGAACTCCCGGCGCGGGCAAGGGCGCACGCCAGGCGGAGCTACTCGGCGAGGCCGTCGCCGAGTCCGAGCTGCACCACCACTGGCGGGTCGCGCGCGGCCTGACCGCCGAGCAGGGCGCGCCGTTCGACCCCTGCTTCCTCCTCCGATCCACCTGCCCCACCTTCACGCGGACCGCCGTGCGAAGGACCCTGTCCGACCACACCGAAGGGGACCCCGTCATGGTCGACCTCACCCAGGTCAGCGCCACCCCCAGCCCCGACCTGCTCACCCCCGACAACGCCGTGGTGCTGTTCGTGGACCACCAGCCGCAGATGTTCTTCGGCACCGGCAGCGGCGACCGCACCGCGATCGTCAATGCCACCGTCGGACTCGCCAAGGCCGCCCGGGCCTTCGACGTGCCGACCGTCCTGACCACCGTCGCCGCCGAGTCCTTCTCCGGCCCGCTGCTGCCGCAGCTCGCCGCGGTCTTCCCCAAGGCCGAGGTCCTCGACCGGACCTCGATGAACGCCTGGGAGGACGAGGCGGTCGTCGAGGCGGTCAGGGCCACCGGCCGCGGCAAGGTCGTCATAGCCGGGCTGTGGACCGAGGTCTGCCTGGTCCTGCCGGTGCTGTCCATGATCGACCAGGGCTACGAGGTCTACGTCGTCACCGACGCCTCCGGCGGCGTCTCCCCGCAGGCCCACGAACACGCCGTCCAGCGGATGACGCAGGCCGGTGCGGTGCCCGTCACCTGGGTGCAGGTCCTGCTCGAACTCCAGCGTGACTGGGCCCGGACGGAGACCTACGGCGTGGTCACGGACATCGTCAAGGAGCACGGCGGCGCGTACGGCCTCGGGATCGTCTACGCCCAGGCCTTCATCGGCGAGCACGCCGCGGGCTGAGCCGGCACCGCACCAGAAGGGAAGGGACCAGGGACAGGACACGATGGATACCGGACTGCTGATCCTCCGCGTGGTGGTGGGCCTGCTCATCGCCGGGCACGGAGCACAGAAGGTGAGCCACCGCCTCGGGGGCCACGGCCTCGCCGGCGGGACGGCGGAGTTCCGGCACGACGGCTTCCGCGGCGGGACGCCCACCGCGCTCGCCGCGGGCGCCGGGCAGATCGGATCGGGCCTGTTCCTGGCCCTGGGCGCGCTCACCCCGCCGGCGGCCATGGTCGCCATGGGGGTGATGACGGTGGCGATCACCGTCAAGCTGCCGCACGGGCTCTGGGTGCAGGACGACGGCTACGAGTACCCGCTGGTCCTGGTCGTCGTCACCGGAGCGCTCGCCCTCACCGGCCCGGGCCGCTGGTCCGTCGACCACGCCGTCGGCCTGACCGCCTGGCCGCTCTGGATCTCCGTCGCGGCCGTCGTGCTCGGCCCCGCGAGCGGGCTGCTCACCCGGGCCGTCCTGCACCGCCCGGCCACGCCCGAAGGAGCCACCGCCGTTGCGCGCCCTGCTGACTGACGCCCTGCGCACGCTCGCCCCGCCGCGCACCGACCGGCACGGACCGCTGCCGCCGCTGATGCTGCTGCTGACGGTGGCCACCGGCGTGGTCGACGCCGTGAGCTACCTCGGCCTCGGACACGTCTTCGTGGCGAACATGACCGGCAACGTGGTCCTCCTCGGGTTCGCCCTCGCGGGCGCCTCCGGCCTGTCGGCCACGGCCTCACTGGTCTCGCTCGCGGCCTTCCTGACCGGCGCGCTCGCCGGCTACGCCCTGATCGTCCTGCTGGGCCTGGGCCTGGGCATGGGCCTGCAGAACGCGGTGGCCCGGCGGATCGCCGTCCCCGACCTGACCACCACCGTCCTCACCCTCACCCTGACCGGCCTCGCCTCCGACTCGCCCCCGGCCGGGGGCACCGCGCCGCGGCCGGGGCGCCGGATCCTCTCCGCCCTGGCGATGCTGCTCGGCGGCCTCGCGGGAGCGGTTCTGGTCCTGCACGGGCGGACCGCCACGGCCCTCGCCCTGGCCGCCCTGCTGCTCCTGGGCACGGCGCTGGCCGCCCACCGGCTCTCGGCCGCGAGCGGACCCGATGCCCCCTGGGCCACGCCGACCGCCTGAGTCTCACCCGACCGCTTGAGTCCCGCCGACCGCCTGAGCGGCCCACCGCACCGTCCCACCGTCAGAACGACAGGAGCTTCCCCATGATGCGACGCTTCGCCCGACGCCTCGTCCCGATCGCCGCCGCGATCGCCGCGCTGTCGGCCCTGCCCGCCGCCTCGGCGTCCCAGCCCGCAGCGGCCACCCGCCGCACCTTCGCCGTCGGCCCGCAGTACGACTCCACCCACGTGTACGTCGAACCGGGCACCGAGCAAGCGTTCGCGGCCAGTTGGACGGCTACCTTCGGTGGCAGCACGATCGGGCCGAACGCCACCCAGGTGACACCCACACCCAGCCGGACGCTCTCCGAACTGGTCGTCTCCCCGGTGGGCACCCTCTCGGTGTTCGACTACACCACGCCCGTCCCGTACCCCTTCGGCACCGAGCGCACCGGCTGGCTGGTCACCGACCTCGACCAGGCGGTCCGCGCCGCCCGCGCCGACGGAGCCGCCGTCACCGTGGCGCCGTTCGCCGACCCGATCGGCCGGGACGCCGTCGTCCAGTTCCCCGGCGGCGTCAACGCCCAGCTGTACGTGCACACCACCCCGCCGTCCTACCCCGAGCTCGCCAGCGTGCCGGAGAACCGGCTCTACCTGTCACCGGACGCGGTGGGCGCCTTCCTGCGCAGCTTCCTCGCCTTCACCGACGGCCGGATCGCCTCCGACGACCGCCGGGCCGACGGCGCCGCGATCGGACTCCCCGGCACCGCCTACCGGCTGCTGCGCCTCACCTCCGGCTTCGGCACCACGACGGTCGCCGTGACGGACGGTCACCTGCCGTACCCGTTCGGCCGGGAGCTCACCGGCTACGGCGTCGCCGACCTCGGCGCCACCCTGGAGCGGGCGAAGTCCGCCGGCGCGTCGGTGCTGTCCGGCCCGGTCCGGGCGGGCGGCCGGGACAGCGCGATGGTGCGGTTCCCCGGCGGCTACGTCGCGGAGCTGCACGGCGCCCGGTGACCCGGCGATGGGGGGTCACACCGCGATGCCGTACCCCTCCGGTCGGGCCGCGCTTTCCTGGGCAAGGCCCATCCGGGCGCACGCCTGCCACTCGCGCGGCGACACCCCGTAGGCGGCCCGGAAGGCCCGGCTGAAGTGGCTGGCGCTCACGAAGCCCCACCGCCCGGCGACCGCCGCCACGGTCGCCGGGCCACCCGCCGTACGGGTCGCCGGACGGGTGGCCGTACGGGCGAGGTCCCGGCGGCACGCGTCCAGCCGCTGGCGCCGGATCCAGCGGGTCACCGTCACCCCCTCGAAGCCGAACAGCTTGTGCAGGTACCGCACGGACACGTGGTTGGCCTCGGCGATCCGCTCCGGCGAGAGGTCCGGGTCGCCCAGGTCCCGCAGGATGTGGTCCTTCACCCGGGCCAGGGCGGCCAGGGCCGCCTCGGGCGCCTCCGGCACGGAGCGGCCGCGGCGTTCCTGCGCTAGCACCGCGAGCAGGTCGAGCGCCGTGGTGGCGAGCCAGGAGGCCGCCTGCGGCTCCATGCCGCCGACCGAGCGGGAGAGGCAGTCCAGGTAGGCACCCACCAGGCGGGCGGTGTCGTCCTCTCGGGTGTCGAAGGCCGTCGCCGTGAGCACCCGCAGGTCCTCCTCGGTGACCCCCACGGCCGAGCGCGGCCAGTGGAAGGCCGTGATGAGGAACGGCTCCGGCAGCTCCTTGGTGAACGGCCGCCCGGCGTCGGAGATCGCGAAGCCGCCCGGGCGCAGCTCCACCTGCCGGCCGTCCTGGAGTAGCCGGGCGGTGCCGCGGTGGTGGAGCGCCAGGGTGAGGTGGTCCTCGCCGCCACGGGCGATCAGCCGCGCTGTGCGCTCGACCCGCTGCGGGCCGGCCTGGACCAGGGAGACCTGCGCGGCGCCCAGCCGGTGGCTGGTGATCGTCGCGGGCGCCGGCGCGTCCTCGCGCAGGACGACGTCGAGCGGGATGAAGGTACGGGAGATCGCCTCGTGCCAGTACTCGGCGCGTTCGGCGGACGGCACCCCGGCGGTGTCGAGGACGACGGACGGGACGACGGACATCTGTGCTCCTGTTCGGTCGACGGGCTCGACCGCACCGTGGTGCGCCTCGGCGGCGTGGCCCGGGTCGTGCCGGTTCGGCCGCTCGTCAGCAGGCCTCGTCGTTCCCGAGCGAGCGCCAGTCGCGCGGCGAGACGCCGTAGGCGACGCGGAAGGCCCGGCTGAAGTGCGCCGGGTTGACGAAGCCCCAGCGCTGGGCGACCGCCGCCACGGTCGGGGCGGTCCGGCCGTGCCGGCCCAGTTCGCGGGCGCAGGCCTCCAGGCGGCGCTGCCGGACGAGCCGGCTCACCGTCACTCCCTCGTCCTCGAAGAGCCGGTGCAGGTACCGCACCGAGATCCGGTGGGCGCGCGCGATCCGTTCGGGCGTCAGCTCCGGGTCGCGCAGCCGCTGGTCGATGTAGTCCCGCACCCGCCGGACCAGGTGCTCGTTCGGGCCGCCGAGGCCGGCCCGGTCGGGGCCGTCCGCCGCCAGCTGGGTGACCAGCGCGCTCACGAGGTCGGCGACCCGTCCGGCCAAGTGGTCCCCGACCGGGCCCGGGTAGGAGTGCGCGGAGGCGGCCAGGGTGCCGAGGAAGGGCCCAAGCACCGGCCCGCAGCCGTCCGCGGGCCCGATGGCCGTACCCGCCGCGTGCCGCAGGTCGCGCTCCGGTACGCCGAGCAGCCGGCGCGGCAGCTGGAACAGGTGGGTGCGGAAGCGCCCCGGGTAGTCGACGGCGAACGGCCGCCCGGTGTCGTACAGGACGATCCCGCCCGGCGGCACCTCCGCGCGGCGCCCGTCCTGCTCCAGCACGGCCCGGCCGGACACCTGCACCCCGACCCCGACCTGCGGCTCGGTGCGCGGGGTCCGGGCGATCAGGTCGACCGTACGGGAGAACCGGGCGCCGTCCCCTTCCAGGGTCGAGATCCGCACGTAGCCGAGCCGGTGCGGCGCCGGGAGTCCGTCGAACGGCCGCCCGGTGAGCGGGTGCACCCGCGCCGCCGCCCCCGACACCGTACCGCCCCGGAACACGGCCCTCTCCTCCTCCGCGGCCGACCCGGTCGTCCCCCGCACGCCCATCTGACCGCCCTTCCCTCGAAGTCCCGCGCGACCCAGCCTGGACTTCGACGATGACGGCCCGTTAGGTCATCTGACTGCCTGGTTCGTCAGCGGTCGGAGGAGCCGGCGTTCCGGCCGTTCGGCCGCCGGCGAGGGCATGGGCGAGCGCGGCCCGCGAGGTGATGCCGAGCTTCGGGAAGATCCGGTACAGGTGGGCCCCGACGGTCCTCGGCGACAGCTGGAGCTCCCGGCCGATCTCCTTGTTCGTGAGACCGGTCGCGGCCAGCCGGGCGATGCGCAGTTCATGGCCGGTCAGGCCGGACGGTCCGGCGGCCGGTCCGGCCGGCGGCAGGGCCGCGGAGTCGCCGGCGGCCCGCAGTTCCTCCTCGCACCACCGGGCCCAGGGGTCGGCCCGGAGGCGGCGGAACACGTGGTGGGCCGCGCGCAGCG
>NZ_JBHVET010000541.1:0-6013 GCF_042802135.1 Kitasatospora sp. NPDC057512 | reverse complement strand
GCCACCACGACGTCCTCCCGACGTTGCGGCCCCGCCCCCGGCGCGTCCTCGGTGTCCGCCGCGGGCGCGGGGACCAGCACCGGCCCGCCCTTGCCCCGCGAGACCCGGCGCGGCAGTCCGCCCGCCGTCCGGCCCGTGTCCGGCGCGGAGGGCCGCGGCCCTCCCGTCGTCCCACGGTGCCTGCCGTCCGCGTCACCGGCGGAACCGACGGAACCGACAGAACCGGCCGTGGACGCCGACGAGGGAGCCGACGGAGCCGCCGACGAAGCAGCGCCACCCGACCCGGGCACCGCGACCAGGTCCCGCTGCCCGCGCCGGCCGCCCGCCGCAGGCCGCTGCCCGGCCGCGCCCGGCTCCGGCCTCCCGTCCGGCACCTCCGCGAGCAGCTCGCGCGGGATCAGCACCACCGCCGTCGTCCCGCCGTACGGGGACGGCCGCAGGTGCACCCGGATGCCGTGCCGACGGGCCAGCCGGCTGACCACGAACAGGCCCAGCCGGTCGGTGTCGGCGAGGTCGAACTCCTGCTCCACGGCGAGGCGTTCGTTGATCTCCGCGAGCAGTTGCTCGCTCAGCCCGAGGCCGCGGTCGTCGATCTCCAGCGCGAAGCCGTGCGCCACCACCTCGCCCTGGACGGTGACCTGGGTGCTCGGCGGGGAGAACACGGCGGCGTTCTCGACGAGTTCGGCGACCAGGTGGGTGACGTCCGCGACGGCGCTGCCGAGCAGGCCGGTGCCGGGGAACGGCCGGACGATCACCCGGGCGTAGTCCTCGACCTCGCCGACCGCCGCCCGGACCACGTCCACCATCCGGACCGGCTTGCGCCAGGCGCGCCCGGGCGAGCCGCCGGCCAGGATGATCAGGCCCTCGGCGTGCCGGCGCATGCGGGTGGTGAGGTGGTCGACCTTGAAGAGGTCCTCCAGCTCCGCCGGGTCCTCGGTGCGGCGCTCCATGGTGTCGAGCAGGGTGAGCTGGCGGTGCAGCAGCACCTGACTGCGCCGGGCCAGGTTGACGAACACCGCCGAGACCCCGCGCCGCAGTTCGGCCTGTTCGACGGCGGCCTCGACGGCGGCCCGCTGCACCGCGTTGAAGGCCTGGCCGACCTGGCCGATCTCGGTGTCCCCGAAGTGCAGCTCGGGAGCCTCGGTGGCCACGTCCACCGGCTCGCCGCGGCGCAGCCGCAGCATGACGGACGGCAGCCGGGTGCCGGCCAGCTCGTGGGCCGCGTTGCGCAGACCGATCAGCTGGCGGGCCAGGCCGCGGCCGATCCGGAACGAGATCATGATCGACAGCACCACGGCGACCAGGCCGATGGCACCGGCGATGCCGCCGCGCCACAGCAGTCCCATCGAGGCGGACCGCGCGCGCTCGTCCAGCCCGGCGGAGATCCGGCTGTTGATCGAGGCGAGGTCGCCGAGCGCCCGGTCGGCGGTCTCCCGCCAGGAGTCGCTGTTGAGCGCCTGGACCACCCGCTCGGGGCCGCCGGCGCCGACGAAGTCCGCCTCGGCGCGGGCCAGGGCGCTCCAGGCCTCGCCGCCGCGCAGCGCGACGTAGTCGGACTGGTCGGCGGGGTCGAGTTCGGCGACGTAGACGGTGAACAGCGCCTGCTGGTTGTGCAGGGCGTCCAGCGCGGTCTGGTACTGCTCGGCGGTGGGCTTGGCGACGCCGGTGCGCAGGCCCTCCATCGCCGCGTCCTCCTGCGACAGGTACTCGCGGGCGCGCACCAGCTCGATCAGGATGGTGCCCTGACGCGGGAGTTGGCCGCTCTGCCGGGCGACGTAGGCGGACCGGAAGCCGAACACCGGCTTGACCAGGTCGCTGTACTGGCCCAGCGCGAACTCCCAGTTCAGCGCGGAGCGGCCGACCTGGGCGCGGAGCGGTCCGAGCTGGTCGGCGGCGGCGACGATCTGCACGAAGCGGCCGCGCTGCGGGGCGGAGAGCTTGCCGGCGGAGGCGTCCTTCTTCTGCCGCAGCACGTCCAGGCTGCGGTCGGTGGCGGCCTTGGCCCGCTCGTAGCCGTCCCTGGCGGCCGGCGAGCGCGGGTCGGCCAGGCGCTGGACGGCGGCGCGGCGCTCGTTCTGCAGGTCCCCGGTGTACTGGTCGACCGGGCCCGCGAACTCCTTGTACGTACGGCTGATCCCGAGCTGGTTCCAGACGTCCCCGGTGGTGGCGATCGTCGCGTAGGCCCACAGGGCGGTGAGCGCGACGATGGGCACCAGGAGCAGCGCGATGATCTTCGCGCGGATCGAGCTGCTGCGCAGACGCATGGAGTCCTCGGTCGGGAAGTGCCAGGCGCGGACGGGGAGCGGTAGGGACGGCGGGAGCGGTGGGAACGGCGGGAACGGTGTCGAAGGGGCCGGTTCAGGGCCGAGACGGAGCCGGGTCGGGGCTGGTACGGGGGGTGGCGCGGGACGGCGTGGAGGGTGCCGAGGGCAAGGTCGGGGGAGGGGTTTCCGGCCACAGGTCTGCGAGACTCTACTACGCCCTCACCACTCGTTCGAGGGGCGAACCGGTCCACCGACCGGTCTCGTCCCGCACACGTCAGAAACCGGCCACCCCCTCCTCCGCTTCGCGTCCTGAATGTCCCCCCGTGCCCGGAAACATGGGATTGACACGAGGCCCCCGCACCCTCCGCGGTTCCTCCCCCACGCCTCCCCGGGTACGACACCACCGGAGGAGGCCGGTGCCGATCTCGTCGTGTCACCGCCACAACCCTGGGCAGTGACAGGGCGATCCGATAGTTTCGGCCCACCCCGTACTACCAGCACCGAACTGGGGAGGACTGTGCGCGAGTTCACCACCCCCGCCCCGGCCGTGCCCGAGGCCTCCGGAGGACTCGCCGACTCCCTCTACGACACCGCCGGGCGCACCCCCGACCTGGTCCAGCTGTCCTGGCGGGCCGAGGACGGGCAGTGGCAGGACGTCACCGCCCGGGAGTTCCGGGACCAGGTGCTCGCCTTGGCGAAGGGTCTGCTCACCCACGGCGTGCGCTACGGCGACCGGGTCGCCCTGATGTCCCGCACCCGCTACGAGTGGACGCTGTTCGACTACGCACTCTGGTCGATCGGCGCGATCACCGTGCCGGTCTACCCCACCGCCTCCCCCGAGCAGGTGCGCTGGATCCTCGCCGAGACCCAGGCGGTGGCCTGCCTGGTCGAGGACGAGGACGCCGCGATGACCGTCGGCGCGGTCTGCGACGCGCTGCCCGACCTCACCGGCATCTGGCAGCTGGACCGCGACTGCGTCGCCGCGATCACCGAGGACGGCCTCGGCGTGCCCGACTCCCTGGTGCACCGCCAGCGCCTCGGCGTCGCCGCCGGGAACATCGCCACGGTCGTCTACACCTCGGGCACCACCGGCCGCCCCAAGGGCTGCCTGATCACCCACGCCAACCTGGCCGCCGAGGCGGACGCCCTGCTCGCCGGCTGGGGGGACGTCCTGCGCGACACCGGCGGCGGCCGCCCCGCCACCCTGCTGTTCCTGCCGCTCGCCCACGTCTACGGGCGGGCCGTGCAGATCGCGGCGATCCGCGGCGGCTTCCGGATCGGACACATCCCCGAGGTCTCCACCGCCGCGCTGCTGCCCGCGCTGGAGACCTTCCGCCCGACCTTCCTGCACGCCGTCCCGTACGTCTTCGAGAAGATCTTCCAACAGGCCCGGCGGGCCGCCGAGGACGCCGGGCGCGGCGAACTCTTCGAGCAGGCCCGGCAGGTGGCCGTCGACTGGGCCGCCGCCCGGGAGCAGAAGGCCTTCGGCCGCGGCCCCGGACCGGGCGCGGCCCTGCGGCTGCGCCACCTCGCGTACGAGCGGACCGTCTACCCGAGGCTGCGGGCGGTGCTCGGCGGCCGGGTGCGCAGCGTGATGTGCGGCGGCTCCACGCTCCGGCGCGAGCTGGGCCTGTTCTTCACCGGCGCCGGCCTCCAGCTGTACGAGGGCTACGGGCTGACCGAGACCACCGCCGCGATCACCGCCAACCCGGCCGGCCGGCAGAAGCTCGGCACGGTCGGACAGCCGGTGCCGGGCGCCTCGGTGGCGATCGCCGACGACGGCGAGGTGTGGGTGCGCGGCGGCTCGGTCTTCGGCGGCTACCTCAACCATCCGCGGTGCACCGCCGAGTCCCTGGTCGACGGCTGGTTCGCGACCGGCGACCTGGGCCGGCTGGACGAGGACGGCTACCTCAGCATCACCGGCCGCAAGAAGGACCTGATCGTCACCAGCAGCGGCAAGAACCTGGCCCCGGCGGCCCTGGAGGAGCGGGTCGAGGCGCACCCGCTGGTCTCCCAGTGCCTGGTGGTGGGCGACGACCGCCCGTACGTGGCCGCACTGATCACGCTCGACCCGGCCGCCCTGGCGCACTGGCTGAAGACCCACGGGCGGGAGCAGGCGGACCCGTGGACAGTGCTCGCGGACGAGGAGCTGCACGTGGAGGTCCAGCGGGCGGTGGCGGCCGCGAACACGGCCGTCTCGCGGGCCGAGTCGATCCGCGCGTTCCGGCTGCTGCCACGGGAGTTCAGCCAGGAGCAGGGGCTGCTGACCCCCTCGCTCAAGCTGCGGCGGGCGGCGATCGCCGAGCACTACGCGACGGACATCGAGGAGTTGTACCTGCCCTGAACCGGGGCTGTCCGCACGGTCCTTGACGTACCGTCTTGTCCCTTGTGTCACACGGGCGATGGCCGCGCGACGGCAGCGGGGCGGCAGCGGGGTTCATCCGCTGTTCCCTTGACGGCCTCATTGGTCTAGTCCATTGTTGCGACGATCCAGAGTTCCACGGTCCGATTCCGCTCACGCCCTCCCCACGGGCGTACCCCCACCTGCTGGAGTCCTCACGTGTCGATGTCCACGCGCCCGTCCACAGGCCCGTCCACACATCTGTCCACGCGCCTGTCCGCGCTGGCCGCCTCGGTCGCCCTGCTCACCGGCCTCGCCGCACCGGCGGCCTCGGCCGACGCCGCCCAGACCGGCGGTCCGAGCGCCCAGGCCGCCCCGACCGTCAACCTCGCCACCAACCCCGGCTTCGAGCTGCCCTCCCCCGACCTCGCCGACTGGGGCAGCATCCCCGGCTGGAGTTGCACCGGCGGCCCGGCCGAAGCGGCCGTCACCGCCAACGCCCCGCGCACCGGCACCTCCGCGCTGACCGTCACCCCCGCGAACGCCGACTCCACCGGGGAGTGCGCGCAGACCGTCGCGGTCCAGCCCAGCACCACCTACACGGCCTCCGCATGGGTGCGCGGCACCTTCGTCTACCTGGGCGCCACCGGCACCGGCAAGGACGTCGCACCCGCCTGGACGGAGACCACCGGCGGCGGCTGGCAGCGGCTGAGCACCCGGTTCACCACCGGCCCGAACGCGCGCAGCATCCGGCTGTACGTGCACGGCTGGTACCAGCAGGGCCCGTTCTCCGTGGACGACGTCCGGGTGGACGGCCCCGCGCCCGCCCCCGCCGTCGCGGCCGGCTCCGTCCCCACCAACGACAAGGTCGTCTTCTTCACCGTGGACGACGGCTGGCAGCGCACCCCCGAGGCGGAGCGGTTCATCGCCGACCACCGACTGCCGATCACCGCCTTCCCGCTGCCGATGCCGGCCGCCACCGACCCGGCCTTCTTCCGACGGGTCACCGCCGTACCCGGCTCCTCGGTCCAGGACCACAGCGTCTCCCACACCGACCTCAGCACGCTCCCGCTGGAGCGGCAGCAGGTCGAGATCTGCGACGCCCGTGACTCCATGGCCCGCCTCTTCGGCACCACGCCGACGTTCTTCCGCCCGCCGTACTTCACCTGGAACGCCGACACCCTGCAGGCCGCCGCCAACTGCGGCATCCGCACCGTACTCACCGCCGACGCGGACTTCAGTTGGGGCGCCGCCAACATCTGGCACCCGGGCCTGCTGCAACCGGGCGATGTCGTCCTGATGCACTGGACCGACACCCTCGCCGCCGACCTCCAGCGCGCCCTCGCCGCCGCCGACGCCGCCGGGCTCAAGCCGGCCGGCCTGGTCGACTACCTCCGCTGACGGGCAC
>NZ_JBHVET010000540.1:0-6035 GCF_042802135.1 Kitasatospora sp. NPDC057512 | reverse complement strand
TCTCCCGGCAGGGCTTCCTCGACCTCGCGCGCGCGACCGCCGACCCGCTACGGCCGGCCCGCGACGGCCGGCCCGCGACGGCCGGCCCGCCGTCAGACCGCCATCGCCAGCATCAGCGGCGCCGCCCGGGCCGCCAGCAGCTCGGCGGCGGCCTTCAGCTTGTGGATGTTGTCCGCCGGCATCGAGGTGGCCAGGCAGCCGACCGTACTGCCCGCCGTGATCGGCACGGCCGCGCACACCGTGCCCAGCGCGTACTCCTGGATGTCCAGCACCGGCACCGTGGCCGGCTGCCGCTCCAGCCGGTGCATCAGCTGGTCGGCGTCGACGACGGTGCGGGAGGTGAGGCGGGCGACCGGGTGCCGGGAGAGGTGGTCGCGCCGGGCGTCCGCGTCCAGCTGGCCGAGCAGGCACTTGCCGATCGCACTGGCGTGCGCGGTGGCCCGGAAGTCCACCCACTCCTGCACGGCCGGGGCGTAGTCGGCGGCCGAGACCGCCTCCACCGACAACTCGCCGTCGTGGTACCGGGTGAAGTACACCGCGGCGCCCAACTCGTCCCGGAGTTCGGCGAGCTTGCGGTTGAGCCGGGCCTTCACCAGCTGCTCCCGGTTGTGCTGGCCGAGCAGGGCGAAGGTGCCACCCAGCAGCCAACCGCCGTCCTGGCACTGGAGGTAGCCCTCGACCTCCAGGATCTCGGCGAGCCGACGCACGGTCGGCAGCCCGAGCGAGGTCTCCCGGGCGAGGGCCACCAGGGTGGCTCCGTCGGGGTGGCGGTCGACCGCCTCCAGCAGTCTGAGGGCGTGCTGCAGGGAGGTGAACGGGCCCGTCGGACCCTGGTCAAGCGCGGCGTGACGACCCGGGGCTGGTGTCGACATGTCGTCCCCTTCCGATGTCCCCCCACGGAGCGACCGCGGGCGCACACCAGCCTATCGACCCGGCGGCTCCGACGGCTGCCGTCCGTACATATCCGTGGACAATCCGTGTAGGCCCACCGGCCGACCTGGGCGGACGCGACGGGCCCCTCCCCCACTGCCCTGGAGGAGGGGCCCGTTCCGCGGCCGCCGGGTACGGGCCCGGCGGCCATGAGGGTGGCGGTGCGGAAGGTGGTGCGGAAGGTGAGGGGCGGGTCAGCCCTCGTCGCCCGCGCGCAACCTGGCGACGGCGGCGGCCAGCCGGGCGCCGTACTCCTCGTCCGCGGCGTGGAAGTGGGCGAGGTTCCGCTCCACCACGTCGTCGCGCGAGACCTGCGCCAGGAAGCCCGCGATGTTGTCGACCAGACGGGTCTTCTCACCGGCCGACATCAGCCGGTACAGCTCCCCGGCCTGGAAGAAGTCGTCGTCCTTGGTGTGCGCCGGGGTGGTGTACGTGCCGGTGTGGCCGGTCACCCCGACCGGTGCGGCCGTCGCGTCGCCGGTCTGGGCCGGGCCGCCGTACGAGTTGGGCTCGTAGTTCCTGCCACGACCGGCGCTGTTGGCGGCCATCTGGCCGTCCCGGCCGTAGTTGGCGGCCTCGGTGGCGCGCGGGGCGTTCACCGGCAGCTGGGTGTGGTTGACGCCGAGGCGGTAGCGCTGGGCGTCCGCGTAGGCGAAAAGGCGGCCCTGGAGCATCTTGTCCGGGGACGGGCCGATGCCGGGCACGAAGTTGTTCGGCGAGAACGCGGCCTGCTCGACCTCGGCGAAGACGTTCTCCGGGTTCCTGTTGAGCACCAGGCGGCCGACCTTGACCAGCGGGTAGTCGGCGTGCGGCCACACCTTGGTGAGGTCGAAGGGGTTGAAGCGGTAGTCCGCGGCCTCGGCGACCGGCATCAGCTGGACGTGGAGGGTCCAGGACGGGAACACCCCGCGCTCGATGGCCTGGTGGAGGTCGCGCTGGTGCGAGTCAGCGTCGCCGCCGACCACCTCGGCCGCCTGGTCGCCGTCCAGGCAGCGGATGCCCTGGTTGGTCTTGAAGTGGTACTTCACCCAGTAGGCCTCGCCGTCCGCGTTGACCCACTGGTAGGTGTGCGAGCCGTAGCCGTTCATGTGGCGGTACGAGGCCGGGATGCCGCGATCGCCGAACAGCCAGGTGATCTGGTGGGTCGAGGCCGGCGAGTGGGCCCAGAAGTCCCAGACGTTGTCGGCCTCCTGCACGCCGGTGTACGGGTCGCGCTTCTGCGAGTGGATGAAGTCGGGGAACTTGATCGGGTCCTTGATGAAGAACACCGGGGTGTTGTTGCCGACGAGGTCGTAGTTGCCCTCCTCGGTGTAGAACTTGAGCGCGAAGCCGCGCGGGTCGCGCACCGCGTCGCTGGCGCCCAGGTTGCCGGCCACGGTGGAGAAGCGCAGGAAGACCTCGGTGCGCTTGCCGACCTCGGAGAGGAAGCCCGCCCGGGTGTACCGCGCGACCTCGTCGGTGACCTCGAAGTAGCCGTACGCGCCGGAGCCGCGGGCGTGCACCACGCGCTCCGGGATGCGCTCGCGGTTGAACCGGGCCAGCTTCTCCAGCAGGTGCTGGTCCTGGATGAGCAGCGGGCCGTACTCGCCGGCCGAGGCCGAGTTCTGGTTGTCGGCGACCGGGGCGCCGGACTCCGTGGTCAGGATCTTGGGCATGGAGGGTCCTTCGGCTGTCGATAAGGGCGGTGCGTGGAGAGTGGAGTGACGGTGCGTCAGATTCGTTCGCCGGAGAACGGTTTCCGGCGAACGGACCTGACGGACCGTCAGTCTCCGAGCAGGCTCCGGACGACGGTCGCCGCCGCGGCCGGGTCGGCCGCCGGACGGGCGGCGGTCAGCGCGGCGGCCTCGTCGGCGGTGAGACCGGCCCCGGTGAGGGCCGCGACGGCCTCGGCGGCCGGGAGGGCGTTGAACCAGCGCAGGGTGAGGGCCGCGCGGCCGGCCCCGGTGAGGCGGCCGGTGAGCCGGAGGCGGGCGAGGCCGCCGTCCGGGTGGACGTTGATGCGCACATGGGTCACCGGGCGGCCGGCGTCGAGCCGGAAGCGGTGCCGGGTGTCGGGCTGGAGCCGCGTGCGGGGCAGGAGTTCGAACCATTCACCGTCGGCCGGGTCGGCCCCGGTCGAGGCGTCGAAGCCGATCAGGTCGGCCCAGCCGGGGGCATTGGCGACAAAGTAGGAGGTGTCCACTTCGGCGGCCAGGACCTCACCGCCCCCGGCCAGGGCGATCCGCACCCAGTCGTTGGCCTTGTCGCGCCGACGCCGGGTCTCCCAACCGTCGCCCATGACGGAGGCGCGGCCGGGAGCGTTCAGGTTGTGCGGGGAGGAGAAGTAGCGGTCGGAGGCCGCCTCGGCCACGCCGCCGTACTCCTGGGCGGCCAGGTCGAAGGTGAGGCCGTCCAGTTCACGCGGATCGGGCAGCACCTCGCCGTGCACCCGCAGCCGGGCGACCCCGCCGTCCGGGAAGATGTTCAGCCGTACGTGGGTGTAGCGGGTGCCGTCCGCGACGGCGAACTCGTGGGCGGTGTCGCCGTCGAGCGCGGTGCGCGGCACGATCGTGGTCCACTCGGCGTCGTGGAGCTCCTCGGGCGAGGGGTGGCCGGGGACGGACGCGGCCTCGACCGAGGCGGTCTCCGGGTAGTTGCCCGTGAAGTGGGCGGTGTCCACGATCACGCCACGGACCACCCCGGCGGCGCCGAGCCGGACGATCGCCCAGTCGTGGTCCTCGTCGGTGGGGTGCGGCTGGTCGGCGGAGACGCCGCGGCGGCGCTTGGACTCCCAGCCGTCCATGATCTGGCCCTTGTGGCCGAAGGTGTGCGGGCGGAACTCGGCCGGCTTGGCGACCAGCAGGTTCTCGGCGTCCGCGAAGGTGTCCTCGTTGGTGGCGACGACGCCCGCCCCGAGCAGTCGGGAGGCCAGGTCGACCAGCTCGGTGAAGGGAGCACTCGGGGTGTCGGCAGTGGTCACTGACTCTCCTTTAGGCGCGTTCGGACGGGATGGTGGCGGTGGGGACGGTGGTGGCGGTGAGGACGGTGGTGGGGTGGGCGTGCGGCCGGGCGAGCTGCCGGCCGAAGGGGCGGGCCGCCGGGTCCACCTCGCGGCCGCGCAGCCAGGTGGTGCGCACCGCGCCGGTGAGGGTCCGGCCCGCGTACGGGGTCA
Source organism: Kitasatospora sp. NPDC057512 (assembly GCF_042802135.1). NCBI lineage: Bacteria > Bacillati > Actinomycetota > Actinomycetes > Kitasatosporales > Streptomycetaceae > Kitasatospora > Kitasatospora sp. NPDC057512. The sequence goes on along the minus strand of NZ_JBHVET010000540.1, from coordinate 1,954 downwards.
CCGGGTTGCGGTGGTGCAGCCCGCTCGCGCGGACGGCGAACCCGCCGTCCGGGTCGAAGGCGACCAGGTCCGCGTCGTGGCCGGCGGCGATGGCGCCCTTGGTGCCGGTCAGGCCGACCAGTTCGGCCGGTCCGGCGGACATCCAGCGCACCACGTCGGCCAGGGTGTGGCCGCGCCGGCGGGCCTCGGTCCAGACGGCCGGCAGGCCCAGCTGGAGCGAGGCGATCCCGCCCCAGGCGGCCGCGAAGTCGCCGCTGCCGCCGTACTCGGGCAGCAGCTTGAGGTCGGGGGTGGACGGCGAGTGGTCGGAGACGACGGCGATGAACTCGCCGCGCCCCAGGGCCTCCCAGAGCGCGTCCCGGTTGGACTCGTCGCGGATCGGCGGACAGCACTTGAAGGCGGTGTCGCCGTCCGGCACCTGCTCGGCCGCGAGGGTCAGGTAGTGCGGACAGGTCTCGGCGGTCACCCGTACGCCGTCCTCGCGGGCCTGCCGCAGCAGCGGCAGCACGGCGGCCGAGGAGACGTGCAGGACGTGCACCCGGGCACCGGTGCGCCGGGCCGTGTCGAGCAGCCGGGCGACGGCCGCGGTCTCCGCGTCGGCGGGCCGGGAGGCCAGGAAGTCCCGGTACTGGACGCCGGGTTGCTGCGGGGCGGCGGCGAGCACGGCCGGGTCCTCGGCGTGGATGATCGCCAGCGCCCCGATCCTGGCCTGCTCGGCCAGCGCCGCCTCCAGGTCGGCGGCCTCGACGTGCGGGAACTCGTCCACCCCGGAGGGGGCGAGGAAGCTCTTGAAGCCCAACACCCCGGCCTGGTGCAGCGGTTCGAGGTCGGCGACGTTGCCGGGGACGGCCCCGCCCCAGAAGCCGAGGTCGACCCAGGCCTGGCCGTCGGCGGCCTTCCGCTTGAGCGCCAGCCCCGCCACCGTGGTGGTGGGCGGGATCGAGTTGAGCGGCATGTCGACGATCGTGGTGACGCCGCCGGCCGCGGCGGCCCGGGTGGCGGTGGCGAAGCCCTCCCACTCGGTGCGGCCGGGCTCGTTGACGTGCACGTGGGTGTCGACCAGGCCGGGCAGCAGGGCGGTGTCGCCGAGGTCGACGAGCTCGCCCTCGCGGGCCGCGAGCGAGCCGTGCGGGGCCGTCCTGGCGATCCTCCCGTCCTGGATCAGCACGTCCGCGGGGCGCTCGCCGTCGGGCAGGACCGCCCGGCGGGAGCGGATCACCGTCGGCTGGCTGAAAGGCATGGGGAACCTCCGGAACCTGGGAGTCGGGGTGGTTCGAGGGTGCTTCAAGGCGTGCTTCGAGGCGCGCTTCGAGGTGTGCTTCGAAGGTGGTGGAACGCGGGAGGAGGCCAGGGATTGCCGGGAGCCTAGGCCCGCCTTCAACAAAACGTCAATGGATGGACGTCCGGGGGTTCAGTCCGACAACAGCTCTTCGGCCAGCCGCTCGCCCGCGAGTTCGGCCAGCTCGGCGGCCCTGGTCATGCTCTCCCCCGGCCGCTCGGCCAGGTCGGTCAGGGCGATCGCGGCGGTGAACCCGGCGGCCCGCCACTCGGGCTCGGAGAGCTCCAGCCGGCCCGCCACCGCGGCCACCCGAACGCCCGCCCGGGCGGCCGCCGCGGCGACTCCGGCCGGGGCCTTGCCGTAGAGCGTCTGCGCGTCCAGGCACCCCTCGCCGGTCACGACGAGGCGTGCCCCGCGCACGGCCCCGTCGAAGTCCAGCAGGTCGAGCAGCAGGTCGATGCCGGGTCGCATGGTCGCGCCGAGCAGGGCCAGGGCGGCGAAGCCCACCCCGCCCGCGGCGCCGGCGCCGGGCGCCTCCCGGACGTCCCGCCCGGTGGCCTCGGCGACCAGGTCGGCGAACCGGGTCAGCCCCGCCTCCAGCACCACCAGGTCCTCGCCGTCGGCGCCCTTCTGCGGGCCGTACACGGCGGCAGCGCCGCGCGGCCCGAGCAGCGG
>NZ_JBHVET010000539.1:0-6039 GCF_042802135.1 Kitasatospora sp. NPDC057512 | reverse complement strand
CGACCAGACCCGCCCACCACCCCCCACCAACCACCACCCACACCACCAAGGAGGCCACCAACCATGAACCACCCCGCCCCCACCCGCCGCACCCTCCTCACCGCCGCAGCCGCCACCATCATCGGCTTCAACACCACCACCCGCACCTGGGCCACCACCGACACCCCCACACCCCCCGGCCGCATCGCCCCCCTACCCCCCCTCCAAGGCACCCTCACCACCAACCCCACCACCACCACCGCCCACTCCCACGACTTCGGCCGCCTCACCACCACCACCCCCTACGCCGTCCTCAACCCCGCCGGCCCCCACGACATCGCCAACATCATCAACTACGCCCGCCACAACGGCCTCAAAGTCGCCATGAACGGCCAAAGCGGCACCGGCAACGACCTCGAATCACACTCCAACTACGGCCAAGCCGGCGCCGCCGGCGGCATCAGCATCAACGCCCGCGCCCTCAACCGCATCCACACCATCACCCCCACCAACGCCACCGTCGACGCCGGCGTCACCTGGGCCCAACTCACCGACGCCGCCCTCACCCAAAACCTCACACCCCCCTGCCTCACCGACTACCTCCACCTCTCCATCGGCGGCACCATCAGCATCGGCGGCATCGGCTCCACCGTCCACAAACACGGCCTCCAAGCCGACACCGTCGAATCCATCGAAATCGTCACCGGCACCGGCCGCATCCTCACCGCCACCCCCACCCACAACCCCGACCTCTTCCACACCGCCCTCGCCGGCGCCGGCCAAGTCGGCATCATCACCCGCGCCACCCTCAAACTCATCCCCGCCCCCGCACGCGCCCTCGTCTTCACCCTCACCTACAACGACCAACACACCTTCCTCACCGACCAACAAACCCTCCTCGACGGCCGCTTCCCCTCCCAAGTCGGCGAAATCCTCATCCAACCCAACGGACAACCCCCCCGCTACAAAATCGAAGCCGTCGCCCACTACACCACCACACCCCCCAACCCCCAAACCCTCCTCACCGGCCTCAACCCCACCACCACCCAAACCAACGACACCACCTACCGCGACTACACCTACCGCGCCGACACCTTCGCCGACACCATCAAAAACCTCGGCTACTGGAACGCCCCCAAACCCTGGCTCTCCCTCTTCCTCCCCGCCACCACCACCCCCACCTTCCTCAACCAAGCCCTCCCCCACATCACCCCCGACGACATCGGCCACGGCCTCCTCCTCTGCTACCCCTTCCACACCAACAAACTCACCCACCCCCTCGCCAACACCCCAAACGAACCCACCACCTACCTCTTCGACTTCCTCGCCTTCCCCCACCCCAACACCAACCCCCAACCCGCCCTCACCCGCAACCGCACCCTCTACAACACCGCCACCCAACTCGGCGCCAAACGCTACCTCGTCGGCGCCATCCCCCACATGACCCCCACCGACTGGCAAAACCACTACGGCCCCCACTACACCACCCTCACCACCGCCAAAAACACCTACGACCCCACCCACACCCTCACCCCCGGCCAAAACATCTTCCCCTAACACACAAACAACAACCCAAACAGAAATACAGATAACACAAGACCCGGGATCGAGAACACGGGCACCAATCCGTGATACCGAGCCGGAACCCGGGCCACATGCAAGAGAAAAAGAGCACACGCATAACACAAAGACAAAAGCGCGAATGAGTCGGGCACTATCACGTGCTTCCGGCTCATCGCGCTATCCGTCCGAACCCGCGGCTCCGTATAGCTGCCGGAGCCTCACGCCCCGCCCTCCTCCAGGTCCCCCCAGCGGAACCAGTAGTCCAGCCCGTCGGTCCGGTAGCGGTCCCCGCTGTCGCAGCGCCACTCCCCCACGAGCAGCCTCGCGTCCGCGGGCAGCTGCCGGTACGGCGCCAGGAGGGCCGTCAGTTCGTCGTAGCGGGCGTCGACGCCGCCGTTGCCGGGGTGTTCCCCGATGTCCGCGGTGCCGGCCTCGTACCGCCGGTTCCACTCGACGTAGGCGGCCCGCTGTCAAGCTCCATGGCGATCGCTCGCCCGTCGGTGCCTCCTGGCATCATGCGGTCCGCGGCCGGGAATCAGCACCGGATGCAACGGGCAGGTGTCGTGGGGTGGGTGAGGGCGCGATGGACGTCGGGACGGGACCGGTCATCAAGCCGAGCAGGCGTGCGGCGCGGCTTCGGGCGGCGAGGCGGGTGCTGGTCGTGCTGGCGGGGGTGGTGCCGGTCGTGGCCGGGTTCCTCCTCTTCATTCGCACGTACGACGCGACGGTGGCGTACCGGACGGCCCCGGTGTGTGGGACGCCGACGGCCGGGGCGGGTGCGGACTGCCTGCGGCTGGAGAGCGGGCGGGTCGTGAAGAAGAAGGTGGACACGGACCGGGAGAACGACCTCAGTTCGTACAAGCTGGTCGTCGCGCGCGAGACCGCCGGCAGTGACGAGTACGACGTGGGCGAGCCCTTCTTCCAGGACGTGGAGGTCGGCACCACGATCGACGTCGGGGTCTGGAAGGGCGAGGTCGTGCAGATCTCGTACCACGGCCACCGGGCGGTGAAGCCTCAGCTGCCCTGGCTGCCCGTCCTCGGGGTCGCGCTGCTGATCAGCGTCGGCAGCGCGGCCGTCGTCCACGGTCTGCACGGGCCTCGGGAGGGCGTCATGGACGTGGTGCAGGTCGGGAGCATCGTGTTCACCGTCGGGTCGTTCGCCGGTTCCCTCGTCCTCATCGGGGCGTTCCAGTGGTCGTTCCCCGTGACGATCACGGTCGCCGTGCTGGCCTGGCTGAGCACCGTCGCGGCCTGTGCGGTGATCGGCTGCCTGTCCTTCGGGCCGGCCCGGGCCGATGGGTGACCGGAGGGTTCGGGAATCGGGTTGCACAGACGCAGGATTGTCAGGTTATCGCCATGGGAAGGGAGCAGGCCACAGACCGTTCCCTCCGGAAGGACACCCGTGCACCGCACCACCGTCAGAACCGCCACCACCCTGCTCGCCACCGTACTCGCCGGTGCGGTACTGGGGGCCGCGCCCGCGGGGGCCCGTCCGGCGGACGACAAGCCGTCGACACGTCAGGTCGAGGTGTTCGCCGAGGACGGCGGCATCTCCCGGGCCCAGGCCCCGGCCGTCTCCCCCTATCTCGCCGACCGCGCCCAGGGCGTGGCCCCGATGCGGGGCGACGGCGACGTGACCGCGCTGGTCCGCAACGGGGAGCCGGCCGCCAAGCTGGACGTGGTGGTGATCGGCGACGGGTACACCGCGCAGGAGCAGGACAAGTTCCGCGCGGACGCGGCCCAGAAGTGGCAGGAGATGACCGCCGTCGAGCCCTACGCGAGCTACCGCGCGCTGTTCAACGTCTGGGCGGTGTCCGCGATATCACCCGAGTCCGGGGTGACCGGGGACCCGGACCAGGGGACGGTGCGGCACACCGCGCTGGGCTCGTACTTCTGGTGCGACGGAGTGGAGCGGCTGCTCTGCGTGGACGAGAAGGCGGTCGAGTCGTACGCGGCGAAGGCCCCGCAGGCGGACCTGGTGCTCGTGGTGGCCAACAGCGCGAAGTACGGCGGCGCCGGCTACAACGACGTCAAGTCCCCGCTCGGCTACGAGGGGATCGCCACCGTGGCGGGCGGCAACGCGAGGTCCGGGCAGATCGCGGTGCACGAGACCGGGCACTCGCTGGGCAAGCTGGCCGACGAGTACGCGTACGACGGCCAGGGGACGTACCAGGGCAGCGAGCCCGCCGAGGCCAACATCAGCACCCTGACCGCCGACCGGATGCGGCAGCAGGGCACCAAGTGGGCGCGCTGGCTGGGCCAGGCCTCGCCGGACGGCGGCACGGTCGGCGCGTACGAGGGCGGCGGCTACTACCCGACCGGGCTCTACCGGCCGACCGAGAACTCGATCATGCGCTCGCTCGGCCGGGAGTTCAACCTGCCCGGGCGCGAGGCGATGATCGCGGGCTTCTACCGCCACGCCACCCCGCTCACCAGCCCCACCGCCAACGGCAGTCGGCTCACCGCCGCGGACCGCCTCACCGTCGACCTGCCGGTGGCCGGCACCCGGCTGCGCTGGTACCTGGACGGGAAGGAGCTGCCCCGGCTGGGCGGCCGCACCGCACTGGACCTGGCCGAGCTCAAGCTGACCGGACCGCGCTCCCGGCCGCACGTGCTCACCGCGGTCGCCACCGACCCGACCCCGGCCGTCGCGGACCCCGCGCTGCGCGCGAAGCTGACCGCGAGCCTGTCCTGGACCGTGACGCGCTGACACGACGTGACACCGCCGTCCCGCCCGCTGGTCGACAGGGGCGGGACGGCGACGGCGCGTTCGCCCGTAACGGCGCGGCCCGGCCCTACTCCTCCTCGTCGAGCCTGGCGAGGCGGGTCGTCACATGGCTGTGACGGTCAGGACGATCGGACGACCGGTGCCGGCCTCCCCACGAACGGGGAGACCGGCACCGTCGGCCTCGGCCGCTACGGCAGCGGGATGCGCACCACCTGCGGGTCGTGGTCGCTGAGCTGCGTGCTGAACTCGCTGTTGATGTGCACGATGTCGTAGCTGTACGAGGTGGCCGCGAGCGCGCCGGAGATCAGGATGTGGTCCAGCACCTGCGAATTGCCCTCGTACACGTAGGTGTAGCGCTCGGGCAGCGGCAGGGTGCGCGGCAGGTCGGTGAGCGAGCCGCCGGCGGTGAGGATGTCGGTGGTCTGCGAGAACTCGAAGTCGTTGAGATCGCCGAGCACGATGACCGAGGCGTTCGGGTCCACGGCCAGGATCTGGTCGGTGAAGCCCTTCACCGCGGTCGCCTGGGCGTGGCGCTGGGTCTCCGAGGGGTGGGCCGGCGGCTGGTAGCGGCCGAAGAGGGGCTGGTCGCCGCCCTTGGAGTTGAAGTGGTTGGCGATCACGAAGACCGGCTTGCCGTTCCAGCGGAACTCGCCCGCCAGCGGCTTGCGGCTGGAGTTGAACGCCGCGTTGGTCGGGTCGATCCGCCCGGGCGAGTAGGCCAGCTGGGGTGTGCCGCCCGCGTTCACCACGGAGTCGACGGTAGTGGATCCGGCGCCGGGGCGGTCGGTGAAGGAGAGGCCGCGGTCGGTGCGGAACAGGAACACCTGGCGGATGTTGCCGCCGGGCTGTCCGCCGTCCTGGCCGTCCACCGGGTCGATCTCCCGGTAGGAGTAGGAGGGGCCGCCGGCCGCGGTGATGGCCGCGGTGAGCTTGGCCAGGGTCTGGGTGGCGCTCACCGTGCCGTCGTCGGTGGCACCGCTGTTGTCCTGGATCTCCTCCAGGGCGACCAGGTCGGGCGAGCGCAGGTTGGTCACGATGCCCGCCGCGAGGCCGTCGAACTTGCTCTGCGGGTCGGACGGGGCGAGGTTCTCCACGTTGAAGGTGGCCACGGCGAGCTGGCCGGCCGTCGGCGCGGCGGTGGTCTCGGGCGCGATGCCGCCGGAGGTGACCGCCGGGGTCGCGGTGACCTGGAGGGTGAAGTTGCCGAAGGCGTAGTCGAGCACGCCGACGGTGGCGCCGGTCAGGGTGTCGCCGACGTTGGCGGTCGGGGTGGGCGCGAGCGCCTTCCCGAGGACGACCCGCTCCGGGTTGCCGTCGTTCGCCTGGAGCAGGATGCCGCCCCGGTTGGTACGGGTGGTGCTGCCCGGCGGGACGACGGCGAGCTCGCCGTACCTGTTGGTCGGGCCGACCACGGCCGCGTTGTCGATCTCGACCCGCATGCCCTCCAGGGACTCCCAGAAGTCCAGGCCGTCGGTGGCGGGCTGGAAGTTCCCGGCCGCCTCGACGTCGCCGGAGGTGACGCTGGAGATGACCGCGGACGGGGGCACCCGCCCGCCCTGGCCGACCACGGTGGCGGCGGGCAGCGGCACGTTGTGGGCGCCCACCGTGACGGTGGGCGCGGTCAGTTCGGTGATCGACCGGTTGGTGGTGCCGCCGGTGCCGCCCGGGCGGTACTGGGTGACGGTGGCGTTCACCGTCACCGAGTCGCCGACCGCGACCGAGGGCGCGCCGGCGGTGTAGACGTAGATGCCCGCGCTGGTGCCGGGGTC
>NZ_JBHVET010000538.1:0-6063 GCF_042802135.1 Kitasatospora sp. NPDC057512 | reverse complement strand
GCGGCAGGGCGTCCAGGGAGACGAACGCGGCCGGCACCAGGTGCTCGGGCAGCCGTTCGCGCAGGTGGGCGCGGAGTTCGTCCGGCCCGACCGACACCCCGGCGGCCGGGACCAGGTAGGCGACCAGCCGGGCGTCCTCGTCGGCGCGCGACACGACGGCCGCCCGCTCGATCCGGGGGTGGGCGGTGAGCGCGGCCTCGATCTCGCCGGGCTCGACCCGGAAGCCCCGGATCTTGACCTGGTCGTCGGCCCGGCCGAGGAACTCCAGCTGCCTGTCGGCGTTCCAGCACACCAGGTCGCCGGTGCGGTACATCCGCGAGCCGGCGGGCCCGTACGGGTCGGCGACGAACCGCCCGGCGGTCAGCCCGGGTCGGCCCAGGTAGCCGCGGGCGACGCCGGTACCGGCGACGTACAGCTCACCGGCCGTGCCGGACGGCACCGGCCGCAGCGCGCCGTCCAGGACGTGCAGCCGGGCTCCGGCGACCGGCCGGCCGATCACCGGGCGCGGGCTGGACGCCAGTGGCGCGAAGGCCGAGTCGACGGTGCACTCGGTGGGCCCGTAGTAGTTGACGCAGGTCACCCCTTCGGTGTCCCGCAACTCCCGCCACAGCGGCGCGGGGACGGCCTCGCCGCCCGCCACCACGACCGCCGGGCGGTGCCGCTCGTCGTCCAACAGGCCGTGGTCGAGCAGGACTCGGAGGTAGGACGGGGTGGCGTTGACGAAGTCGACGCGGTGCCGGACGGCGTACGCGACGAAGGCCTCCGGGTCGGTCCAGGTCTCCTGGTCGAGGACGTGCAGCTCGTGTCCGGCGAAGAGGCAGAACAGCTGGTCCCAGGCGGCGTCGAAGGAGACCGAGGTGGTCAGCGCGACCCTCGCCCGCTCCCCGAGCAGCGGTGCGAAGAGCGCCCGCCACTGGCCGGCGAAGAGGTCCGCCAGGCCTCCGTACGTCGCCACCACGCCCTTGGGGCGGCCGGTGGAGCCGGAGGTGTGGACGACGTGCACGGGGTGGCGCGGGTCGACGGCCACGGCCGGGTCGGCCGTCGGATCAGCGGCCGTCGGACCGTCGGCCGGCCCGAGGTCGTTCAGCAGCAGCGGCCGGACCGGGAGGTCCGGTCCGAGCCGGTCCCGGGTACGGGCGTCGGTCACCAGCAGCACCGGCCGGGCGTCGTCGAGCACGTACGCGATCCGGGCGGCCGGGTGGTCCGGGTCGACCGGAAGGTGGGCGGCCCCGGTCTTCAGGACGGCCAGGACCGCCACCACCAGCTCCGCCGAGCGCGGCAGCGCCAGCGCCACCAGCCGCTCGGGCCCGGCGCCCCGGGCGATCAGGGCGCGCGCCAACCGCTCGGCCCGGGCGTCGAGTTCGGCGTAGCTCAGCGATTCGGCGCCGCTCACCACCGCGACCGCGTCCGGTGTCGCGCGCACCTGGGCCCGGAACAGCTCGGGCAGACCGGCGGCCGGGGCGTCCGCCGCCGGTCCGGTGCCGAGGGCCGTCAGTTCGTCGCGCTCCCCGGCCGTGAGCAGGTCGATCCGGCCGACGGGCTCCTCGCCGTCGGCGGCCGCGAGGGCGTGCAGCAGGGCGAGCAGCCGCCGCTGGTGCGCCGCCGGTTCCTCGCCCGGGGTCCCCGGGGAGCCGTGCACCGTGATCTGCAGGTCACCCCCGCCCCGATGGCCCAGCACCCAGACCGCCAGGCCGTCCATCGTCTCGGGGAGGAGGTGGCGGACCGTGGCGGCCTGCCCCGCGAAGCCCGGCGGGCGGTCGAAGACCATGATGTTGACGACGAGCGGGAACCCGTCCCCGGTGCCGCCGGCCAGGACGGTCTCCCGGAACAGGTCCTCGCTGCGGTACCGCTGGTGCGCGGTGGCCGACTTGATCTCCCTCGCCGCCTGGGCGACGAGGTCGCGCACGGGCGTCTCCGGTCGGACCGTCAGCCGCAGGGGCACCACGTTCGCCACCGCACCGGGGGTGGACGCGAGGACCGGGTCCTCCGCCCCGCGGCCCGCGACGGGCAGGCCGATCACCACCTCCCGGTCGCCGGTGAGGCGGTGCGCGTAGAGCGCCAGCGCGGCCACCAGCAGGCGGACCCACTGGGCTCCGCCCCTCCCGGCCGCGGATCGCAGGTCGCCCGGGCGGAACACCGTCGGCTCGGCGGCCGTTCCGGCCGGGTCGACCGGGCCGTTCGGGTCGCCCGCTGCCGCGCCGGTGAGCCGGGTCGGGGCCGGCCGGTCGGCGAAGCGCTCCGTCCAGTACGACCGGTCGGCTGTGAACCGCGCGGAGGAGCGGTAGGCGGCGTCCGCCTCGACCAGTTCGCGCAGCGGACGGAAGGCGGGCGGCGGCGTCGGCCGGCCCTCGGCCAGCGCCGTGTAGGTGTGTGCGACCCGCTGCCGGACGAGGGCGTAGCCGTACCCGTCCATCACCAGGTGGTGGTAGGTGTGGTACCAGAGGTGGCGGGTCGGCGAGAGCCTGATCAGCGCGTGGCCGAACAGCGGGTCGCGGGCGAGGTCCAGCGGGCGCAGCCGGTCCTCGGCCATCCACTCCAGAGCCGCCGCGAGGGGATCCGGCTCCCCTTCGAGGTCGAGATGGGCGGGTGCCCAGTCCCGGGCCTCCCGGAGGACCTGCCGCGGGCCGTCCCCCTCCTCGACGAAGCTCACGTGCAGGGCCTCGGTCTCTTCGACCACCCGGCGGAGCGCGTCCTCGAACAGCCCGGGGTCGACCGGCCCGTGGATCTCCAGGTACTCGCCGATGCGGTAGGCCGGAATCGCCGTCCGTGCCCGCTGCTCGGCGAGCCAGATCTCGCGCTGGGCCGCTGTCAGCGGCAGGGCGTCGCCGTCACGACGGGACATGGGGGGTACCTCCGAGGATGTGGGCGAGCGTGGTGACGGGGCGCGGGGGCGCGCCGACCGCGGCGGTGGCACACGGTCAGGAGACGGCTGTCGGCTTGCTGCGGTCAGGCGGCGAGTTCGCCGGCCTGCAGGTGCCAGAGGGAGGCGTAGAGCCCGCGCAGGGCGAGCAGTTCGCCGTGGGTGCCCTGTTCGGCCACGACACCGCCCTTGTCCATGACGTAGATCCGGTCCGCGTGGCGGACGGTGGAGAGCCGGTGGGCGATGACGACCATCGTGCGGTCGGCCGCGAAGCCGCGGAGCGCGCGCTGGATGGCGGCCTCGGTCTCGTTGTCGACGGCCGAGGTGGCCTCGTCCAGGACCACGACGGGCGCGTCCTTGAGGATCGCCCGGGCCAGGGCGATCCGCTGCCGCTGGCCGCCGGAGAGGGCGGCGCCGCGCTCGCCGATCACCGTGTCGTAGCCGTCCGGCAGCCCGGCGACGAAGGCGTGCGCCTCGGCCGTCCTGGCCGCGCCGACCACGGCCTCGTCGGAGGCCTCGAAGGTGCCGTACCGGATGTTCTCGGCGATGGTGCCGTCGAAGAGGAACGGCTCCTGGGAGACGAAGCCGATCGCCTCCCGGAGGTCCCGCCGGGGCAGGTCGCGCAGGTCCCGTCCGTCGAGCCGGACGCTTCCGAAGCTGGCGTCCTGGAAGCGCATCAGCAGTTTCGCGACGGTGGTCTTGCCCGAGCCGGTCGCTCCGACGATCCCGGTGGTGCGGCCGGCCTCGATGGTCAGCGAGAGGTCCTCCAGGACCGGCGGCCGGCCGGGGTAGGCGAAGGTCACGCCGTCGAGGACGATCTCGCCCTTCACCGCCTCGACGTCGAGCGGTCCCCCGGTGCCCTCGGTCTCGACCGGCAGCGCCCGCAGCCGCTCCACCCGGTCGTGGGCCGCCAGCGTGCGCTGGTACTGGTCGACGATGCCGCCGAGCCGGTTCATCCGCAGCAGCACCATCTGCGGCAGGCCGATCAGCGGGCTGAACACCTCGAACGGCAGCGTCCCGTCGAGGACCGAGCGGCCGCCGAGCAGCAGGGTGCCCGCCATCGAGGTCGTGGTGGTGACCCGGACGACCTCCGAGTGCCGGATGGTGCTGCGGTCGGTCTGCTCGCTGCTCTTCCGGGCGGCCTCGCCCAGGTCGTCGATCCGCCGCGCCTCGTAGTCCTCGGTGCAGAAGCTCTTGACCGTGGCGCTCGCGTCCATGCTGTTGGCCAGCCGGCTGGAGAGCCTGGCCCGGTTCTCACCGGAGACGGCGTAGTCGGCGGCGACCTTGTCGTGGTAGTGGACGGACAGCCAGGCCACGATCGGGATCGGCAGGAACGCGATCCAGGCGATCTCCGGTGCCAGCAGCAGGAAGAGCGGCACCAGGACGGCCAGGCTCGTCGCCAGCTGGAGGACGTCGTTGGCCGAGGAGGCGAAGAAGGTGCCCAACTGGACGACGTCGTCGGTCAGCACGCCGGTGACCCTGGTGGTCCGCTGCCCCTCCAGCTGCCCCAGCTCCAGGTGCTGCACGTGGGCGTACGTCTCGTTCCGCCAGGTGTGCTCGATGTCCTGGCCGAGCCCGCGCCACTGGACGCCCGAGGCGTAGGCCAGGCCCGCCACGGCGGCGCAGGCCACGGCCACCGCCCCCGCCAGGGTCCAGAGTTGGGCGGACGCCGTGGTCACGCCGAGTCGCACGAGCGGCGCGGCCTCGCCCTTGATGAGGACCAGCCCGGTCCAGCCGAGGAAGACCCCGAGCGTCAACTCCGCCAGCTGGCAGCCGACCGAGAGCGCGGAGGCCCGGTAGAGCCGCCGCCGGTGCGGGCCGACGATCTCCAGCAGGGGGTGCCGCTTCCCGTCCGACGCGTCGTGGGCCGGGGCCTCGACCGCGGCCGTCCGCCACGCCTCCCGGACCACGTGGACGGTCGCCGCCGTCACCGCGCCGAGCGCGACCAGGTGCTTGGCTCCCACCGAGCGGCGGACGAGCGCGACGGCTGCCGCCGCGCCGCCCGCGACCGCCACGGCGGGCCCGACGTGCTTCCGGCTCCCGGTCGGCACCACCGGCCCGGGCGCCGGTGCGGACCGCGCGGGCACCGGCCCCGGCCGGGCGGCGCGGGCACCGTTGTCCGCGACGCGGGCGACGGCCCTCCGGACGGCGCGGCCGATGTCGGCGGCCGTGAGGCTGCGGTCGTGGCGCACCAGGACCCCGCCGGTGATCGGGTTGGCCTGTGCCTGGGTGATGCCCGGGATCCTTCGGAGGGCCTCGACGAGGGTCTCCGCGGCTCTCGGACGGCCGAGCACCGGCTTGACGTCCCAGCGCTGCCGGCCCGGGATGACCGAGCGCGGACGGACGTCCGGGTCCGAGGGGACGTGCCCGGCAGCGGCACCCACCAGAGATGGCATCTGTACGATCACCTGTTTGCGGAGGTCGCAGAGACCGTCAGGAACCGGACGGGCTGCGACGGATCGGAAGTTCGGAGAAGGGGAACGGCACGGCTGCCGGCCCCGGACGCGGCCGCACGTCCTCCCCGGCCGTCAGTGCGACTTGGAGAAACCGTCGGTCGGACGGATCCTGGGCGTCCTGACCTCGCCCTCACCCCGGGCCGCACCGGCCTCGCTCCTCTCCCCCTGCGGGGCACCGGCGCCGACGGCGCGGTGCTCCTCCTGCTCGTGGGCCGAACCGCCCTCCGCCACCGCCTCGGCGGCCACCTCCGCCGCGAGGTCGTGGATGTTCTCCCCGGCCTCCTGGGCCGCCTTCCGTACTTCCAGCACCACCCCGACGGACGTCTTGACGACGCCCCGCAGCAGCGGCTTGAGCAGGCGCTTGGCCAGCGGTGCGACCAGGAGGCCGATCAGGAAGGGCGGTACTACGGGGGGCATGATGCTCCAACCTCTTCATACATACGGATGACCGGCACCGGCGGGCCGAGCGAGCACCGGAGGATCCCTGCGGGAATTCCCGCACCGGAACGACACCGCCGATCCCCGGGAACCGCCTTCGGACCCATGGGGCGAAGGATCGCGTCCGGTGCCGATGCCATTTCCGGACGCCCTGCCCGCGCTTCTTGCCACGGTAGTCGACCATGGACCATCACGGCCAAGTGGCCTGTTCTTGTTCACTCTTGCGAGTGTTATTCGAGCCCGCAGCAGTAACTTTCCGCTTCGTGGGCGAAGCCCTGGCGACGAAAAGGCCGCCGAGCGGGATTCCTC
>NZ_JBHVET010000537.1:0-6075 GCF_042802135.1 Kitasatospora sp. NPDC057512 | reverse complement strand
CCGCCGAGCGGCGGGCACCCGTCCGCACGGCCACGTGTGAACGTGGAAGGGAAGGAAGTCCCATGATCTTCATTACGGTCAAGTTCGCGGTCCGCCCCGAGCGCGCCGACGAGTGGCTCGACCTGGTCGACGATTTCACCCAGGCCACCCGCCGCGAGCCCGGCAACCTCTTCTTCGAGTGGTCCCGCAGCGTCGACAACGCCAACGAGTTCGTCCTGGTCGAGGCGTTCCGCGACGGCGACGCCGGCAAGGAGCACGTGGAGTCCGCGCACTTCACCAAGGCCATGGACGAGATGTCGTACGCCGTGGCCGCCAAGCCGCAGATCGTCTCGATCGAGATCCCCGGCATGGACGGCTGGGGCGAGATGGGCGAGATCACCCCCCGGTGACACCCGGACGCCCCTCCGGCCGGGTGCCCAGCCCGTAGGCTGGGGCCCGGGCGGCCGGAGGGAGCAGGCGGATGGAGCGGCACGAGGTGGCCAACACCGTGTCAGGTGCCACGGTGGGCGGCCATGTGGTGCAGGCCGGGACCATCGGGTCGGTGCACCTCCACCAGCCGCCGATGGTGCCGACGCCCCGTCAGGTGCGCGCGCCGCACGGCCCGTTCGTCAACCGTGAACCGGAGTTCGCCGCACTGGCCGGCGCGCTGCGCCGGGTCGAGGAGGGCGGACTCGGGGTCGTGGTGTTCACCGGCCTCGGCGGGGTCGGGAAGACCGAGCTGATCGCCAAGTTCACCGAGCGGCACCGGGAGCGCTTCCCCGGCGGGGACCTCTACGCCGACCTGAAGGCCTACCGGCACCAGGGCGGGGTGGACCTCCCCGGGCTGCTGGCCGGCTTCCTGCGCGCCCTGGGCGCCGAGCCCCCGGCCGTGGAGGCCGAGCGGTTCACGGCCTTCCGCACCGCCACCGCCGAGCGCCGGTGCCTGTTCTTCCTGGACAACGTCGAGCACGCCGCGGAGGTCCGGGCGCTGCTCCCCGCCTGCGGGCTGGTGGTGGTCGCGAGCCGGCGGCGGCTGCCCGCGCTGCGGATGGACGGCGCCGAGGTGCGCCGACTCGGGCCGCTGAGCGCGGAGGCGGGCGCCGAACTGGTGCGGGGCTGGGTGGGCTCCGGGCGGGGCACCGACGGGGAACTGGCCGAACTGGTCGAGCTGTGCGGCGGATTGCCGCTCGCGCTGAACGCGGTCGGGAGCCAGCTGCTGGACCGGGACAGCCTTCCGGTCGGCCGTGTGGTGGCCGAACTGCACGACCGGGAGGGCAGGTTGGCGATGCTGGAGGACGAGGAGAGCGATCTCGGCGCGACGTACGACCTGGTCCACGAGCGGCTGTCGGCGCCGGGCCGGGCGCTCTACCACCTGATCGGCGTGCACCCCGGCCCCTTTGTGTCCGCCGAACTGGCGCGGGCGGTCGGCGTCGAGCGGGCCGAGCAGGCGATCAAGGAGCTGCGCGGCGTCCACGTGCTCGACGAGGTG
Source organism: Kitasatospora sp. NPDC057512 (assembly GCF_042802135.1). Classification (NCBI taxonomy): domain Bacteria; kingdom Bacillati; phylum Actinomycetota; class Actinomycetes; order Kitasatosporales; family Streptomycetaceae; genus Kitasatospora; species Kitasatospora sp. NPDC057512. The sequence goes on along the minus strand of NZ_JBHVET010000537.1, from coordinate 4,607 downwards.
GTGGACGACGACGGTGAGGACCGATTCCGGGCCCACGACGTGGTGCGGCTGCACGCCTACGGCCGGACGCGGGAGCTGTCCGACCGCGCCGGGCTCCTCGCCGGTGTCGTGGCGTATTTCCGGGGCCGTGCGTCGCTCGCCGATCGAATGATGGGCAGGGACCGACTCCGGCTGCAGGACCCGAGCGGTGACGACCTGCCCGGCTTCGCCTCCGATGCCGCGGCCCTGGAGTGGCTGTACGCCGAACGTGCCGACTTCCGCGCGGTGGTGGAGGAGGCGGCCGCGCAGGGGTGGCACGGCGAGGTGTGGCGGCTCTGCGAGTCGCTCTGGCCGCTGTACCACGGCCGCAAGCTCTACGACGACTGGATCGCCACCCACCGGCTCGGCATCGAGTCGGCCCAGTGGGACAACCAGCCGGCCGCCGTGGTCAGGATGCGCAACCAGCTCGCCCGCGCCCACCAGGAGCGCAAGGAGTACCGGCTCGCCGCTGAGCAGCTGGCGCTCGCCACGGAGCTGGTCCCGCTGGTGACGAACCGCCGGGTGGTCGGGGTGCTCTACGAGACCGACGGCCTGCTCTGCCTGGCCGACGGCCGCCCGGGCGACGCGGTGGAGCGCTTCACCCTGGCCTTGGCGGAGAACCGGGGCGACGACCATGGCGAGATCATCCAGAGCTACAACCTGGCGCAGGCGCTGATCGCCGACGGCCGTCCGGAGGAGGCGCTGACCCTGCTGGCCGAGGCCACCGCCCGGGCCGGGTGGACGCGGGACAACGACATGCTGATGAAGCTGCCGCTGGTCCGGGCCCGGGCCCACCGGGCGCTCGGGCAGCTGGACCTCGCCGTCGCCCACGCGGACGACTGCGCCCGGCAGGCCAAGGAGCGGAACCAGTTCGCGAAGGAGGCGCAGGCCCACGCCCTGCTCGTCACCCTCGCCGAGGAGCTGGACGACGCGGAGCTGGCGGAGCGCAGCCGCGAGCGGCTGCGGCAGCTGGCGGGCTGAGCGGCGGTCCGGGCCGGTAGCGGCGGCCCGCGGCGGGGTCAGGGCCCGGTGCGGAAGGACACCCGGGTGCGGTGCCCGCCGGTGCGGACGGTGAGCCCGTGCTCGGGGAGGCCGGCCGGGTCGCCGCCGTCGGCGAGCCAGCAGGCCACGGCCGAGCCGAGCAGCAGCGGGTCGATGGCGGGGTCGGGACGGCCCCAGTCCGGTTCGGCGCGGGCCTCCAGCAGCCGGCCGGTGTGCAGCCGGAGCAGGTGGCGGGCCGGGCCGAGGGCGGCCACCGCGACGGCGAGGCCGGGCAGTTCGGCGGCGGTGTCGGCGAGCCAGCGGGTGGCGGGGCGTTCGGCGTGGGCCTCGGTGCGGGCGATCACCTCGGCCGTGTAGCGCAGGGCGTCGCCCGGGTGCTCGTCGGTGAGCGCGTGGAAGCCGCGCGGGGAGTGGTCGTCCGGGTGGAAGGGGTAGCGCCGCAGGCTCACCTCGGTCCCCTCGGTGCTGCCCTCGACGTCGTACGCGGTGGGCCACTCGGCGGCCCCGGGGCAGGGGACGGGCCTGGGGTAGGGCGGTAGGGCCGGTTCGTCCCGGGGTTCGTCCAGGCCGTCCAGGAAGGAGTAGAGCAGCGGGCGCAGCAGCCGGGCGGATTCGCCGCGGTGGGCGAGCGAGCGGTCGGTGATCTCGCGCAGGCCGGTCGGTGCCTCGGCGAGGGCCCGTTCGAGCTGGGCGGCGAGGTCTCCGTCCGGGTCGAGGACGGGGGCGGCCTGGCCGAAGGCGTAGCTGGGGGAGCGCGGGTCGAGTTCGGCGGCGCCGGTGGCGACGAGCATGGTGCGGTGTTCCAGGGCGGCGCCGTAGACGGTGACCGAGCCGTGGTCGCCGATCACGCAGTCGGCGGCGACGAGCGCGGCCTGCCAGCCCTGGTGGGGCGGGATCAGGCGCAGGCCCATCCGGCGGGCGTCGTCGAGCAGCGCCCCGGGGGCGTGGCGGCTCCAGACATTGGGGTGCAGGACGACGGCCACCGTGTACTCGTCGGCGGGCAGTTGGCGGACGAGCCGCCGGGGCAGGTCGGGGTGGCGGCCGAATAACGAGTGCCCGCTCCAGGTGGAGCTGACGACGACGAGCCGTCGGCCGCCGACGGCGCCGAGCGCGGCGCGGTAGCCGTCCCGGGAGCGCCGGCTGGCGAGCATCCGGTCGAAGCACGGGTCGCCGACCACCCGGGCGACGTCGAGTGCCTCGGGGCAGGAGGTCCGCAGCCGGTCCAGCTGTTCGGGGTGGGAGAGCCCGAGGACGTCCACGAACACCCGTCCGCGGTGGGTGAGTTCGTTGCGGGACAGGCCGGCGGCGCTGACCGTGTCACCGGTGGACTCGGTGACCAGGCGGTTGTAGCCGGCGCCGTGTGGCAGGACGACGAGGCGGGCGTCCAGGCGGTGCATGGAGGAGTGGACGGCGCAGGCGACGGCCAGGTCGAAGCGGTGGCGGACGGCGTCGTCCCAGTCCAGCACGGTGAAGCCGGACAGGCCGTGCAGGTACTCGTCCAGGGCGCGGTCGGCGAAGACGGAACCGGGGTTGACGGTGAAGTACCACTCGATGCCGTGCGGGCTCAACAGGGAGAGGACGTCCAGGACCCGGGTGGCCGAGGTGAGGGTACGGGCGACCGCCAGCACGCGGGCCTTGACCGGGTCGGTGTTCCAGCGGTCGGCGGGCCAGGCATGGGGGTGGGACGGCACACCATGATCGTACTGGCCGGGCACGGCATCGGCCCGGGTTTCCGAGTGTCAGCCCACTGCCGCGCTCGGCTCGTGGTGCTCGGCGGCGGCGCACTCGTCGAGGAGGGGGCGCATGGCCTCGTCCACGAGCCGGTAGCGCACCACTCGTCCGTCCCGGTCGCCGGTGACCACGCCGGCCGTGCGGAGCAGCCGCAGGGCCTGGGAGACGGCGGGGTCGCGCATGCCGGTGGCGACGGCGAGGTCGCTGACGGCGAGCGGGCCGGCCCGGTGGAGGGCGAGCAGCAGGGCGAGCCGCCCGGGGTCGGCGAGCAGGGAGAACCGCTCGGCCCAGGACCGGACGTGCGCGGGGTCGCCGATCGCGGCGATGGCCTCGCAGACCCGGTGCCCGTCGATGGTGCGGTGGCCCGCGCGGTCGGCCGGTACGAGATGCATGCGGACATTCTTGCAGGCGGCCGCCTGTGATCCTGGACACCTGCGCAGGTGCGCAGCCTTGCACGGGTCGGGGCGGGGCCCCTACGGTGTTCCCCGCCGTGGTGCTCGGGAAGACCGGTGACGGACCCTCAGGGGTCCCAGCCCGGAGCGGCCCTCGCCACTGTGATCGGGTCGTTCCTCCGTCCGCGGAGGAACGTCGTCCGTGCCCACGGAGCCACTGGGTGCCTCGCGCACCTGGGAAGGCGGGTACGGGCGTCCCGTCAGCCAGGAGACCGGCCACGGCATCTCACGAGGTTTTCCACGAGGTGCTGGAGCGTGATCCGCAGATGACCCTGCCCGAAACCGTTGCCGCCGGCGCGAAGCCGGCCCCTTCCGCGCTGCCCACCTTCAGATGGCGGCGCGAGGACACCGTCCGTACGGCCGGGCTGATGGCGGTGATCGTGGCCATGCACGTGGTGGCCTTCGGCACGCTGATCTTCCTGGTCGCACCCGAGCGGTACGCGGTCGGTACCCAGGTCTTCGGGGTGGGCCTGGGCATCACCGCGTACACCCTCGGCATGCGGCACGCCTTCGACGCCGACCACATCGCGGTGATCGACAACACCACCCGCAAGCTGATGGCGGACGGCAAGCGGCCGGTCTCGGTGGGCTTCTGGTTCGCCCTCGGGCACTCCTCGATGGTGGTGCTGATGGCCGCCCTGGTGGCGGGCGGCGCGCAGCTGGCGAACACGCTGATGGACGACGAGTCGGCCACCCACAAGTGGCTGGGCGTGATCGGGACGACCACCTCCGGCGTGTTCCTCTACCTGATCGGCGCGCTCAACCTGGCGGCGCTGCTCGGCATCCTCAGGGTGTTCCGCTCGATGCGGGCCGGGAAGTTCGACGAGAAGGAGCTGGAGGCGCACCTCGACTCGCGCGGCTTCATGGCCCGGGTGCTGAACCGGGCGACCCGTTCGATCACCCGGCCGGGGCAGATGTTCCCGGTGGGCATGGTGCTGGGCCTGGGCTTCGACACCGCGACCGAGGTCACCCTGATGGTGATGGCCGGCTCGGGTGCGGCCTCCGGGCTGCCCTGGTACGCGATCGTCTGCCTGCCGCTGCTGTTCGCGGCCGGGATGAGCTTGTTCGACACCCTGGACGGGACGTTCATGAACTTCGCCTACCAGTGGGCCTTCGCCAACCCCGTCCGGAAGGTGTACTACAACCTGACCATCACGGGTCTGTCGATCGCGGTGGCCTTCATCATCGGCACCATCGAGCTGGTCGGGGTGCTGCACGAGAAGCTCGATCTGACCGACCCGGTCACCGGGTTCGTCGCGGACATCTCGCTGGACAACGTCGGCTACGCCATCGCCGGGCTGTTCGTGGTCGTCTGGGCGATCGCGATCGGGTACTGGAAGTTCGCCCGGGTCGAGCAGCGCTGGACGCCCGAGGGCTCCTGAGCCGAGCGACCGGCCCGAGGCC
>NZ_JBHVET010000536.1:0-6084 GCF_042802135.1 Kitasatospora sp. NPDC057512 | reverse complement strand
GGCGCATGGCAGCGCCGGGCCCGCCGTGGAACCGACCGTCAGACGGCGGCCAGCAGCCCCCGCCCGAGCCAGTCGGCCTCGTCCTTCACGCCCGGCAGGACGAAGAAGTAGCCCCCGCCGGTCGGCGAGATGTAGTCCACCAGCGGCTCGCCGATCAGCCGGGTCTGGGTGGCCTCGAACTGCCGCACCACGTCCTGCTGGTAGCAGCAGAACACCAGCCCCATGTCCAGGTTCCCGGCCCGGTCGACGCCCCGGTCGTAGTTGAAGCCCCGGCGCAGGACGCGCGAGTTGTCGGTGTCGGCGGTGCGCGGGTTGGCCAGCCGGATGTGGGCGTCGAGCGGGATCGCCCTGCCGTCCGGGTCCTTGGCGTAGTCCGGCGCGTCGGTCTCCCGGGCACCGTCCAGCGGCGCGCCGGTGTCCCGGCGGCGGCCGAACATCTTCTCCTGCTCGGCGAGGGTGACGCGGTCCCAGAACTCGATCAGCATCCGGATGATCCGGATCACCTGGTAGCTGCCGCCGGTCGCCCAGGCCGGCTCGCCCGTCCCGTCGGTGACCCAGACCAGCCGGTCCATCTCGCGCGCGGAGCCGGTGTCCGGGTTGACGATGCCGTCCTTGAAGCCGAGCAGGTTGCGCTGCGCGCCGTCCGGGCGGGACTGGTTCTGGAAGCCGTCGATCCGCCAGAGGATCTGCAGCGCGCCCCGGGTGTGCCGGGTGATGTCGCGCAGCGCGTGCAGCACGGTGTCCTGGCGATCGGCGCAGATCTGCAGCGAGAGGTCGCCGTGCAGTTCGGCGGCCTGGAGGTTGTCGTTCGGGAAGGTCTTCATCGGCGCGAGCCTGACCGGCTTGGCCTTGGCCAGCCCGTAGCGGTCGTCGAAGAGCGAGGCGCCGACGCCGACCGTGACGGTCAGGTGGTCGGCGGGGACGGTCGGGCCGAGGATGCCGCTGTCCGAGGGCGGCGCGCCGACGCCGAGGTCCGGCGGGGTGCCGCCGGCGGTGAGGAAGCGGATCCGCTCGGTCAGGGTCCGGAACAGCGTTTCGAGGCCCTTGCGGTCCTGGGCGATGACCTGGCAGGAGACGAAGGCCGCGAAGCCGGGGGCCGGCGTGGTGACGCCGGCCTGGTGGGCTCCGTGGAACGGCACCGCCCCGGTCTTCTCCTGCTTGCCGTCCCCGGCGGCGGCCGGGCCGGCGCCGAGGGCGAGGCCGCCGCCGGCCAGCACGGCGGCTCCGGCGCCCGCGCCGAGCACGGCCCGGACGAAGCTGCGCCGGGCCGGTCCGGCCGGGCAGCCGCCCTGCGCGGCGGCAGCGGCGGCCTCGGTGGCGGCAGCGGCGTGTGGGAACGGGCAGGACCCGGTGGCTGCGGTGTGGTCGGTCATCAGGCGGCCTTCCGGATCTCGAGCAGGGCGGGGACGGGGGCGAGGTCTTCGAGCAGTTCACCGGTGGCGCCGTTGAGCTGTCGGCGGGCGTCGGCGGGCAGCCGGTCGACCGGGGTCCAGCCCTCGGGCCGGTGAGCGGCGGCGACCAGGTCGCCGACCCGCTTCATCCCGGCGTTCACCCTGACGAGCACCTGCGGGTCCCGCTCGTCGAGCAGCGGCTGGAGCAGGGTCAGCAGCTCCTGGGTGCCGGTCAGGTTGGCCTGGGCGGTGGCCAGGTTGGTGCCGCTGCCCATGTCGGTGTCGCCGGTCAGCTCGAACTGGAGGGTGTTCTCCAGGATCTCGTGGGCGCGCAGCGGCAGGTCGCCGGGGGCGAAGTCCTGCCCGGGGAAGTCGTGCGCCAGCTTCTCCACGTTCTGCGCCAGGTCGTCGGCGACGGGCGTCAGCTCGGCGGCGGACTGGTCGTGCCAGAGGCCGTACTCCAGTCGCAGGAAGCCGGTGAAGCCCGGGTCCTGCTCCTTCCCGGCGAGTCCGTCCGGGCGGCCGTCGATCTTCCCGTCGAGGTCGGCGAAGGTGCCGTACGCGGCGCCGAGCGAGGCGTACCGGAGGTGGGCGGTGAGCCAGTCGGCCTTCGCCGTGGCGAGGTCCCCGGAGCGCACGTCGGCCTGGAGCTTCCGGCTCTCCGTCACGAGCGTCGCGAGGCCCTGGTCGACGTACTCCTTGTAGCTGTCGAGCGGGGCCTTGAGGTCCTCCTCCGCGACCGGCTTGACGGCCTTGACCACGGCGGCGCCGCTGACGTGCACGGCGGCCGAGGTGACGGGCTTGCCGCCGGTGGGCACGCAGCGCCAGGCGTAGTCGCCGGAGCCGATGGTGGCGGTCAGGGCGCGGGTGGTGCCGGGGGCCAGGCCCTCGATCTCCCCGTAGACCGCGCCGCTGCCCGGGTCGACGAGGTAGACCTCGGCGACCTTGTCGCCGGTGTTGCGCATCTGGAACACCTGCTGGCCAGGCCGCGGATCGGCGAAGCCCTTGCCGCACTCCTGCTCGGAGACGGCGACGGTGGCGGAGCCGCCCTGCTTGCCGTCGCTGACCGCGATCACGACGCCGGCCACCACCACCGGGACGGCGATCGCCGCGGTCGGCAGCACCCAGCGGGGCCGGCCAGCCCGCACCGGTCCGGCCGCGGCCTCGCCCTCGGCCCCGCCCGCAGCGGGCTTCACCGCGGCGGGCGCGGCCGGCGCAGCGGCCTGGGCGCGCCCACCGCCGCGGACCCCCTCGACGAACAGCGTCATCACGACGCCCAGGTACGCGACGTAGCCGACGACCTGGAGCACCGTCATGGTGACGGTCAGGTTGAGGGTGCCCTGGACCAGCGTCGCGTACCAGGACGAGGCGTCCAGGTGCCCGCTCAGGTCGAAGGCGTACGAGGTGCCGCCGCCGACCAGGCCGGACTCCTGGAGGTCCCGCAGGCCGTAGCCGAGCACGCCCGCCGCGACGACGATCAGTCCGACGCCGGTGATGGTGAAGAACCGGGTGAGGTTCATCCTCAGGGCCCGCCGGTACAGGCCCCAGCAGAGCCCGGCCGAGAGCACCAGGCCGACGGCCGCGCCGATCAGCGGCCCGGTGGACTCCCCGGCGGTGCGCACGTTGGTCCACAAGAAGAGCGAGGTCTCCAGGCCCTCGCGGGCGACCGCGAGGAAGCTGGTGAGCACCAGCGCGCCGGCGCCCATCGCCAGCGAGGCCTGGACCTTCTCCTTGATCTCGGCGGAGAGGGTGCGCGCCGAGCGCCGCATCCAGAACACCATCGCGGTGACGAAGCCGACCGCGACCAGGCTGAGCACCCCGCCGAACGCCTCCTGGGCGTGGCCGGAGAGGTTGGCGGCGGTGAAGGTGAGCACCGCGCCGAAGCTCAGGCTGAGCGCGACGGCCGCCGCGACGCCCGACCACACCTGGGGCAGCCGGGCCTTCTGGTCCGCCCGCACCAGCGTGGCGACCAGGATCGACACGATCAGTCCGGCTTCCAGGCCCTCGCGCAGACCGATCAGGAAGCTGGGAAACGCCTCATCCCACATGCGGCGGGCTCCTCCCCCGGGCCGACCCGGGTCGTTCACCTGTCCTCGACCCCGCCGCGGTGGCGGCGGGACGGCACAGCCGAACGCCCCGGACACTGCGGTCCGGGGCGCCACGGCTTAGCTTAGGCAAACCTTAGAGCCGAGCAGGTCAACCGCACCCCCGGTTCGGGTAAGGGTTCGGTATGAGCTCGCCCTCGCGTTGACCAAACCCGCAGGCCGGAGGGATCGTCAGGAGCCCCCGGTCATCCCCACCACTGCTCCGGCACCGCCTCCGGTTCGGGCGACTCCGGCGCCGTCACCGGTTCGGCGCAACGCACCAGGAGATCACCCTCCTCCGTTCCGGCGACGAGGTAGCCGCGCTCGCGCAGCACGACCGCGGCCGCACCGCTCAGCGCCGCGAGCGCCTCCCGGGAGGGCGGCCCGCCCGGCTCCGCGCCCGGCGTCCAGCCGACCACCACGCCCTCGGGGTGGCGGTCGATCCACAGCGGTGAGGGGCCCGGTCCGGTGTCGAACCCGGCGCGGGTCAGGGCCTCGGTGACGTCCTCGAAGAGTTCACGGTGATCCACCATTGGCGCAGCGTAGGCCCCGGACCTCGCGACCCCCGGACGCGGCGCGCGCCGAAACGCTTCAGCGGCACCCGACCGCAGCATCGGCACCCGTTGGGCCGAGCGGCGGCCAGCCGATCGGGCGTCAGGAACCCCCGTCCGGCCCGACACGCGCGGCCGGACGGGCCGATGGACGTGCACAGTCGGCCCCCTGCCGACAGCATGACAGAGTAAGCGCTCCATCACCCTGAGCAACGGGTTCAGCGGAACAGCTGGTCCGCGCGCCGGTCCCGCCGGCGGGCCCGTATCGAGAGGTCCCATGATCACAACACTTCGCCGGCCGCCGTTCCCGCCGGCGGGCCTCCAGCACGGCACGCCGCGGACGCCGGGGAGCCCGTCGTGAGAGCCGACCAGCAGTCGCAGCCGGGACCGGTGACCACCACGCGCGCCGACCCCGCCAACAAGGCCGAGGCGCTCGCCGACTGGGCGGACGGCCGACTCGGCATCTACTCCCTGGCCAAGGCCAATCTGCGCAAGATCTTTCCCGACCACTGGTCCTTCATGCTGGGCGAGATCGCGCTCTACACCTTCGTCATCATCATCCTCACCGGCGTCTGGCTCACCCTGTTCTTCGTGCCGAGCATGGGCGAGGTCGTCTACGACGGGTCGTACGTCCCGCTCAGGGGCATCCCGATGTCCGAGGCCTTCTCCTCGACCGTCAAGATCAGCTTCGACGTGCGCGGCGGCCTGCTGATGCGCCAGATCCACCACTGGGCCGCGATCGTCTTCGTCGCCTCGATGCTGACCCACATGATGCGCGTCTTCTTCACCGGCGCGTTCCGCAAGCCGCGCGAGATCAACTGGGTCTTCGGGGCGCTCCTGCTGATCCTCGGCATGTTCGACGGCTTCATGGGCTACTCGCTGCCCGACGACCTGCTCTCCGGCACCGGCATCCGCTTCATGGAGGGCGCCGTCCTCGCCGTCCCGATCGTCGGGACGTACCTGCAGTTCTTCCTCTACGGCGGCGAGTTCCCGGGGCACGACATCATCCCCCGGCTGTTCACCGTCCACGTCCTGCTGATCCCCGGGATCATGGTGGGCCTGCTCGCGGCGCACCTGATCCTGGTCTTCTACCACAAGCACACCCAGTTCGCCGGGCCCGGCCGGACCAACGACAACGTGGTCGGCATGCCGCTGCTGCCGGTCTACACCGCCAAGGCGGGCGGCTTCTTCTTCCTGGTCTTCGGCGTGGTCTCGGTGATGGCGGCGATCGCCACCGTCAACCCGATCTGGATGTACGGCCCGTACCGGCCGGACCAGGTGACCACCAACGCCCAACCCGACTGGTACATGGGCTTCTCCGAGGGCCTGATCCGCGTGATGCCCGGCTGGGAGATCAGCGTCTGGGGCGGCCACACCCTCAACCTCGGGGTGTTCGTCCCGCTGATGGTCTTCCCGACCGTCCTGCTGGCCATCTGGTGCTACCCGTTCCTGGAGGCCTGGATCACCGGCGACCGGGGCGAGCACCACATCGCCGACCGGCCGCGCAACGCGCCGGTCCGCACCGCCTTCGGCGCGGCCTGGATCAGCCTCTACCTGATCCTGCTGGCCGGCGGCGGCAACGACCTGCTGGCCACCCACTTCCACCTCTCGATCAACGCGATCACCTACGCGGTGCGGATCGGCTTCTTCACCGTGCCGGTCGTCGTCTTCGTGATCACCAAGCGCTGGTGCCTGGGCCTCCAGCGGCGGGACAAGGAGAAGGTGCTGCACGGCCGGGAGACCGGTGTCATCAACCGGCTCCAGCACGGCGAGTTCGTCGAGGTGCACGCCCCGCTGCCGCAGGGCCGGCTCTACACCCTCACCGCGCACGACCAGCCGCAGCCCTCCGAGCTGCCGCCCGAGGTGGACGAGAACGGCGTGGCCCGCAAGGCCGGGCTGTGGACCCGCGCACGGGTCAAGCTCTCCCGCGGCTTCTACGGCGAGTACAGCCAGATCGCCAAGCCCACCGTCGAGGAGCACGAGGAGATCGGCAGCGGCCACGGCCACCACTGATCCCCTCCCGCACCTGGAAAGGGCCCGCCGCACCGGGAACGGTGC
>NZ_JBHVET010000535.1:0-6097 GCF_042802135.1 Kitasatospora sp. NPDC057512 | reverse complement strand
CCTGCCGCTGACCCCCACCGGCAAGCTCGACCGGCAGGCGCTCCCGGCCCCCGAGCGGACCCGGTCCGCCCCTGGCCGGGCTCCGCGCACCGCGGCCGAGCAGGTGCTCGCCGGCCTCTTCGCCGACGTCCTCGGCGTGCCCGGGGTCGGCGCGGACGACAGCTTCTTCGACCTCGGCGGGCACTCGCTGCTGGCCACCCGGCTGATCGCCCGGGCCCGCTCGGTGCTCGGGGTCGAGCTGGTCCTGGCCGACCTGTTCGACGCGCCGACCGTCGCGGGCCTGGCGGCCGCCGTCGAGCGGGCCGGCCGGGCGCGGCCCGCGCTGACCCGGCGCGAGCGGCCCGACACGGTGCCGCTGTCCTTCGCGCAGCGCCGACTGTGGTTCCTGCACGGCATGGAGGGCTCCGGCGCCACCTACAACGTGCCGCTCGCGCTACGGCTGTCGGGCGGCCTCGACCGGCGCGCCCTGGAAGCCGCCCTCGCCGACCTGGTCGAGCGGCACGAGAGCCTGCGGACCGTCTTCCCGGTCGTCGACGGCGAGCCCTGTCAGCGGGTGCTGGACGCCGACGCGGCCCGGCCCCGGCTGCGCGTCACCACGGTCGGACCGGACGGACTGCCGGAGCGGCTGGCCGAGGCGGCCCGGCACGGCTTCGACCTGGCGGCCGAACCCCCGCTGCGGGCCGAGCTGTTCGAGCAGGCCGCGGACGAGCACACCCTCCTGCTGGTGGTGCACCACATCGCGGGCGACGGCTGGTCGATGGGCCCGCTCGCGAAGGACCTCACCACCGCGTACGCGGCCCGGTCGGCGGGCCGGGAGCCGGACTGGGAGCGCCTGCCCGTCCAGTACGCCGACTACACCCTCTGGCAGCGGGAGCTGCTCGGCGAGGAGACCGATCCGGACAGCCTCCAGCACCGGCAGCTCGCCTACTGGTCGGACCGCCTCGCGGGACTTCCCGAGCAGATCGAGCTGCCCTTCGACCGGCCCAGGCCGGCCGCGATGTCCTTCCGGGGGGCGCACCTGCCGGTGCGGATCGACGCCGAGCTGCACCAGGGCCTGCGCGCGCTCGCCCGGGACGGCGGCGCCAGCCTGTTCATGGTGCTCCAGGCCGGGCTGGCCGCCCTGCTCGGCAAGCTCGGCGCCGGCACCGACCTGCCGATCGGCACCCCGATCGCCGGGCGCACCGACGAGGCCGTGGACGACCTGGTCGGCTTCTTCGTCAACACGCTGGTGCTGCGCACCGACCTCTCCGGCAACCCGACCTTCACCGAACTGCTCGGCCGGGTCCGGGCCGGCGCGCTGGCCGCGTACGCCCACCAGGACCTGCCGTTCGAGCACCTGGTGGAGGCGGTCAACCCGACCCGGTCGCTGGCCCACCACCCGCTGTTCCAGACCATGCTCGCGCTGCAGAACGCGCCCACCGGCGGCTTCGAGCTGCCCGAACTGCGGGTGACCACCGACCTGGTCGGCACCGGCACGGCCAAGTGCGACCTGACCTTCATCCTGACCGAACGGCCCGGCGAGGACGGCCTGTCGGGCGTGCTGGAGTACAGCACCGACCTGTTCGACGAGGCCACCGCGGCGGACCTGGTCCGGCGCTGGCTGCGACTGCTCCGGGCCGTGGCCACCGACCCGGGGCGCCGGATCAGCCGGATCGACGTGCTGTCGGAGCAGGAGCTGCGCGAGCTGCTGCCGGCCGGTGAACCCGAGCGCACCCCGGAGCGCACCGTCACCGCTCTCGTCGAGGAGCGGGTGCGGGCGAACCCGGACGCGGTCGCGGTGGTGTGCGGCGAGGATGCGCTGACGTACCGTGAGCTGAACACCCGCGCCAACCGGCTCGCGCACGCGCTGATCGCCCGGGGCGTGGGGCCGGAGCGGCTCGTCGCGCTGGCCCTGCCGCGCTCGGCCGAGCTGGTGGTCGCCGTCCTGGCGGTCCTCAAGTCCGGCGCCGCGTACCTCCCGGTGGACCCGGCGTACCCGGCGGCCCGGATCTCCTACCTGCTCCAGGACGCCGCCCCGGCCGTGCTGGTGACGACCGGCGGGATCGGCGAGCTGCCCGGCGCGGAGTCCGTGGACCGGTTCCTGCTGGACACCGCCGACCTGGCCGGACGACCGGACACCGACCCCGAGGTCGCCGTCGATCCCCGCCACCCGGCGTACGTCATCTACACCTCCGGCTCCACCGGCAACCCCAAGGGCGTGGTGGTGCCGCACGCCAACGTGGTCCGGCTGTTCGGCACCACCCGGGAGCTGTTCGGCTTCGGCGCCGAGGACGTCTGGACGCTCTTCCACTCCTACGCCTTCGACTTCTCCGTCTGGGAGCTGTGGGGCCCGCTGCTGCACGGCGGCCGGCTGGTGGTCGTGGACCACGAGACCAGCCGCTCGCCCGGCCGCTTCCTGGAACTCCTCGCCCGCGAGCGGGTGACGGTGCTCAACCAGACGCCGTCCGCCTTCTACCAGCTGATGCAGGCGGACGCCGAGCAGCCGCGTGAACTCGCCCTGCGCACGGTGGTGTTCGGCGGCGAGGCGCTGGAACCGGCCCGGCTCGCCGACTGGTACGAGCGGCACCAGGACGACGCGCCGCGACTGGTCAACATGTACGGCATCACCGAGACCACCGTGCACGTCACCCACGCCGCGCTCGACCGGTCGGTCGCGACCGCGGGGGCGGCCAGCGTGGTCGGCGCCGCCATCCCGGACCTGCGCGCGTACGTCCTGGACGCCCATCTGCGCCCGGTGCCCCCGGGCGTGGCCGGTGAGCTGTACGTCGCGGGCCCCGGCCTGGCCCGCGGCTACCTCAACCGGCCGGGGCTGACCGCCGGGCGGTTCGTCGCCGACCCGTACGGGCCGTCGGGCAGCCGGATGTACCGCAGCGGCGACGTGGTGCGCCGGGCCGCCGACGGCAGCCTGGGCTTCGTCGGCCGGGCGGACGACCAGGTGAAGGTGCGCGGCTTCCGGATCGAGCTCGGCGAGATCGAGGCGGCGCTGGCCGCGCACCCCGGCGTCGCCCAGGTCGCCGTCCTGGCCCGGCAGGACCGCGCCGACGACACCCGGCTGGTCGGGTACCTGGTGCCGACCGCCGAGGGGGCCCCGCGCTCGGCCGAGCTGCGCGCGTACCTGGGCGAGCGGCTGCCGGAGTACATGGTGCCCTCGGCCTTCGTCGTCCTGGACGCGCTGCCGCTGACCGTCAACGGCAAGCTGGACCGCCGGGCGCTGCCCGCGCCGGAGTTCGCCACGACGGGAGCCGGCCGCGCCCCGCGCACCCCGCAGGAGCAGATCCTCTGCGAACTGTTCGCCGAGGTCCTCGGGGTGGCCGAGGCCGGCGTGGAGGACGGCTTCTTCGACCTCGGCGGGCACTCGCTGCTGGCCACCCGGCTGGCCGCCCGGGTCCGCGCGACCCTCGGGGTCGAACTGGAGCTGCGCACCCTGTTCGAGGCCCCGACCCCGGCCACGCTGGCCGCCGCCCTCACGGGCGCCCGCCGGGCCCAACTGGCCCTGGCGCCGTACCCGCGGCCGGAGCTGACCCCGCTGTCCTTCGCCCAGCGCCGGCTGTGGTTCCTGCACCAGCTGGAGGGCGCCACCGCCAACTACAACATCCCGCTGGCCTGGCGGCTCTCCGGACCGCTCGACCGCGAGGCGCTGACGGCGGCGCTGGCGGACGTGGTGGCCCGGCACGAGAGCCTGCGCACGCTCTTCCCCGCGGTGGACGGCGTGCCGCACCAGCGGGTGCTGGACGCCGTGGCGGCCCGCCCCCGGCTGCATCCGAGCCGGACCACCGAGGCGGAGCTGGACGGCGTCCTGGCCGTGGCGCTGGCCTGCCGGTTCGACCTGGAGACGGACCTGCCGCTGCACGCCGAGCTGTTCGAACTGGCGCCGGACGAGCACGTGCTGCTGGTGGTGATCCACCACATCGCGGGCGACGGCTGGTCGCTCGGCCCGCTCGCGCGGAACCTGACCGCCGCCTACGCGGCCCGCCGCCGCGGCGAGGAGCCCGCCTGGGAGCCACTGGCCGTCCAGTACGCGGACTACACGCTCTGGCAGCACGAGCTGCTCGGCGACGCCGCCGACCGGGACAGCCTGTTCGCCCGGCAGGCGGACTACTGGACCCGGCAGCTGGCCGGCCTGCCGGAGCAGATCCAGCTGCCCACCGACCGGCCCCGCCCGGCCGTCGCCTCGCACCGGGGCGCCTTCGTCCGCACCGGGCTGGACGCCGAGCTGCACCGCGGCCTGCGCGAGCTCGCCCGCACGCACGGCACCAGCCTGTTCATGGTGCTCCAGGCCGGCCTGTCCGCCCTGCTCACCAAGCTGGGTGCGGGCGAGGACGTCCCCGTCGGCAGCCTGATCGCCGGCCGCACCGACCAGGCGCTGGACGAGCTGGTCGGGTTCTTCGTCAACACCCTGGTGCTGCGCACCGACACCTCGGGCGACCCGACCTTCGCCGAACTGCTCGGCCGGGTCCGGGACACCGCGCTGGCCGGCTACGCCCACCAGGAACTGCCCTTCGAGTACCTGGTCGAGGCCCTCAACCCGGCCCGGTCGCTCTCCCACCACCCGCTGTTCCAGGTCATGCTGGTGCTCCAGAACGCCCCGCGGGCCGACTTCACCCCGCCCGGGCTGGAGACCGGCGAGGTCAGGCTGACCACCACCACCTCCAAGCTCGACCTGATCCTCTCGATGTCCGAGCGGCACTCCGAGGACGGCGCCCCGGAGGGGATCGACGGGTTCGTCGAGTACGCCTGCGACCTGTACGACCGGGCCACCGTCGAGACGGTGATCGCGCGCTGGGTGCGGCTGCTGACCGCCGCCGTCGCCGACCCCGGACGGCGGCTCAGCCGGATCGACCTGCGCTCCGCCGAGGAGCGCCGGACCGAACTGCCGCCCGTCGACGCCACTTCCGCCCCGACCGGCACGCTCCCGGAGCTCTTCCGGGCCCGGGCGGCGGAACAGCCCGACGCGGTCGCCGTCGTCGACGGCCCGACCACGCTGACCTACGGCGAACTCGACGCCCGTGCCAACCGGCTGGCCCACGCCCTGATCGCCCGGGGCATCGGGCCGGAGGACCTGGTGGCCCTGGCGCTACCGCGCTCGGCCGAGCTGGTGGTCGCCGTCCTGGCCGTCCTGAAGTCCGGCGCCGCCTACCTGCCGATCGACCCGGACTACCCCGTCGCACGGATCGCGTACCTGCTCACCGACGCCCGGCCCGCGCTGCTGCTCACCACCAGCGGGGTCGACCTGCCCGGCACGGACGGCCCGGACCGGCTGCTGCTCGACGCCGGGGAACCCGCCGGGCTGCCGGAGCACGACCCCGGTGTGACCGTCGACCCCCGGAACGCGGCGTACGTCATCTACACCTCCGGCTCCACCGGCAGGCCCAAGGGCGTGGTGGTGCCGCACGCCAACGTGGTGCGGCTGTTCGACGCCACCCGGGAGCTGTTCGGGTTCGGCGCCGAGGACGTCTGGACGCTCTTCCACTCCTATGCCTTCGACTTCTCCGTCTGGGAGCTGTGGGGCCCGCTGCTGCACGGCGGGCGGCTGGTGGTGGTGCCGTTCGAGGACAGCCGCTCGCCCGAGCGGTTCCTGCGGCTGCTGGCCGACGAGCGGGTGACGGTGCTCAACCAGACGCCCTCCGCCTTCTACCAGCTGATGCGGGCCGACCGCGACGACCCGGAGACCGGGCGGCGGCTCGCGCTGCGCACGGTGGTGTTCGGCGGCGAGGCCCTGGAACCGGCCCGGCTCGCCGACTGGTACCGGCGCCATGCCGAGGACGCGCCGCGACTGGTCAACATGTACGGCATCACCGAGACCACCGTGCACGTCACCTACGCGGCGCTGGACGCGGAACGCGCCGCCGGCACCGCCAGCGTGATCGGCACCGAACTCCCGGACCTGCGCGGCCACGTGCTGGACCGCTACCTGCAACCGGTGCCGCCCGGCGTGGTGGGCGAGCTGTACGTCGCGGGCGCCGGCCCGGCCCGCGGCTACCTGAACCGGCCCGGCCTGACCGCCGGGCGGTTCGTCGCCGACCCGTACGGGCCCGCCGGTACGCGGATGTACCGCACCGGCGACCTGGTGCGGCGGCGGGCGGACGGAGCGCTGGAG
>NZ_JBHVET010000534.1:0-6119 GCF_042802135.1 Kitasatospora sp. NPDC057512 | reverse complement strand
GCCTTGTACGGCGGGGGAGCGCGCGTGCGTACCGCGGGTGCTGTGAGGTGCGTCCCGAATCGTGGGCGGGTCTGGTAGAGCCGCGGGGCCGTCCGGCATGATCCCCTCGGACAGGACCGAGAGGAGAGGTGACCCATGACGCTCTGGGAGTCGATCGCCGTCCTGGTGGCCGGCGTCGGCGCCGGGATGATCAACGTCATCGTCGGCTCCGGCACCCTGATCACCTTCCCGGTCCTGCTCGCCGTGGGCCTCCCGCCGGTCACCGCCAACGTCTCCAACACCTTCGGCCTGGTCCCCGGCTCGCTCAGCGGCGTGATCGGGTACCGCCGCGAACTGGCCGACCAGGGCCGCCGGGTGCTGCGCCTGGGCACCGCCTCGCTGCTCGGCGGGCTGGTCGGCGCGCTGCTGCTGACCAGGCTGCCGAGCGGGGCCTTCGACGCGATCGTCCCGGTGCTGATCCTGCTCGCGCTCGTCCTGGTGGTGATCCAGCCCCAGGTGGCCAAGGCCGTCGCCGCCCGCCGCCGCCCCGGCGGCGATCCGGACGGTAGCCCGGTGCTGCTGGTCGGGGTCTTCCTGACCGGCATCTACGGCGGCTACTTCGGCGCCGCGCAGGGCGTGCTGCTGATGGCCCTGATGGGCATGCTGCTCCAGGAGGACCTCCAGCGGATCAACGCGGTGAAGAACGCCCTGGCGATGATCGTCAACGCCGTCGCCGCGCTCTTCTTCCTCTTCACCTCGACGGTGAACTGGACCGCCGCCGGTCTGATCGCCGCGGGCTCGCTGGTCGGCGGCCTGGTCGGCGCCAAGGTCGGCCGCCGCCTCCCGCCGACCGCGCTGCGCGGGGTCATCGTGGTGGTCGGCCTCGTGGCCGTCGCCAAGCTGCTGTTGAGTTGAGCAGCCGTCGGATCGTCGGATCGTCAGGCCTGGCAGGCTGTCGGAACGTCGGAAGATCGGAACGTCGGAGGAGTACGCCATGGCCCTGGAGATGCGCGAGAGCTGCGAGCGCTGCGCGGTGTCGCTGACCGCGGACGGCGGCGCCTCGATATGTTCCTACGAGTGCACCTTCTGTCCGGACTGCACCGAGGCCATGGCCGGCGACTGCCCCAACTGCGGCGGCGAGCTGGTGACCCGTCCGCGCCGGAAGGCCGCCTGACACCGGAACACCGGCCGTCCCGGAACCCCGGACAACCCGGAACTCCGGCACCCCGGACCGAACATCCAGCAGGAGCGCGGCGATGAGTAGCAGGGCACGGCTGAACGAGGACGAGATCACGGCCGCCCTGGCGGCGCTGCCCCGGTGGACGCGGGACGGCGACAGCATCGCCCGTACCGCCGACGCCCCGGACTTCCCGGCGGCGGTCCGGGTGGTCGTCGCCGTCGCCGAGCAGGCCGAGGCGCTCGACCACCACCCCGACATCGACATCCGCTGGCGCACCCTGCGCTTCGTCCTGTCCACCCACAGCGCCGGCGGCCTCACCGGGCTGGACTTCACCCTCGCCGCCCGGATCGACGAGGCCCTGCGCGCCGAGTCGGCCTCCTGACGCCGCCGCAGGACCGGGAGGCCCGGGACCGTACGGGCGAGGGCCCGGCCCGCGCCCCCGAGCGGGCGTGAGATGCTGACTGCCGCATCGGCAGGCAGGCGGGGCTCGGGAGGGACGGAACGGATGGCGCAGGAGCCCTTCGGAGACGCCCACCCCCAGCAGCCGTGGCCGCCCCAGGGCCGGCCGGACTGGCAGAGCGGCGGGTACGGCGGGTACGCCGAGCAGCAGCAGCAGCAGGCAGCGCAGCAGGTACCGCAGCAGCCGTCGCAGTGGCCGCCGCAGCAGGGCTACGGCTCGGCCGAGTACGGGCAGCAGCAGCCGCAGTTCGACCAGGGCGGTTACGGGCCCACCGGCTACGACCAGAGCGGGTACGACCAGGCCGGCTACGGCCGGAGCGGGTACGACCAGGCCGGTTACGAGCAGAGCGGTGTCGGCCCGACCGGCTACGTGCAGGGCGGTTACGTCCAGGGCCCGTACGGCGGCGGTCAGGAGCAGTACCAGCCGTACCCGCAGTACCCGGACCACGCGCAGCCGCACCAGCCCTACGCGCCGTACGCCACCCCGCAGCTGCCCGCCGAGGAGGGGCTGTACGTCCCGGCGGGGGCGGAGTACTCGGCGGACGGCTACGTGCACATCGAGGAGGCCGGGCCGGCGCCCGTGCCCGAGGAGTCCACGGAGACCACCCCGGCGCTGGCTCCCGAGCCGCAGGCCGGGCCCGCCGCACGGTCGAGGTCCGCGGCCCGTCGTGGGGGCGGCGGCGGTTCCGGCGCGGGTGAGGTCTCCGGCTCCTCGTTCTCCGCCAAGGCCCGGAAGGCCGCCGACGCGGTGCTGACCGGGGAACACATGCCCAGCCGCAAGGCCCTACTGGTGCGGACCGGCGCCGGGGTGGCCGCGCTGGGAGTGCTGGTGGCGGCCGGGCTGATGGTCGGCGCCGAGGGTGGCGGCAGTGCGGCGGCGAGCAGCGGCGGCGAGCCGGGCTTCGCGGTGGCGCACGACCGGGTGTGGGCCGCGCAGCCGGCCGCGGCCGGCCCGTCCGGGGGCGACGACACGCTGATCGGTGGCTGGCTGCTGGCCGACGCGGTGGTCCGGGCCGACGGCTCCGGGGTGCACGCGTACGACCGGGCGGGCGGCAAGCCGACCTGGTCGGTGGAGCCGCCGGCCGCCGGGGCCGTCCCGTGCGGGCTGTCGGCGGGGGTGAACCCGGCGGGCCTGGGCGCGGCCCTGTTCCGTCCGCAGGCCGATCCGAAGAGCCCCTGCACGCTGGTGACCGCCGTGGACACCAAGACCGGCAAGACCGTCTGGAGCAAGAGCCTCTCGGACGCCAAGGGCGCCTACTCGGCCCGGGTCGGCGTCACCGAGGACAAGGTGATCGCCGTCGGCGACGACCGGGTGCTGGCCTGGGAGTCCGCCGACGGGAAGGACGTCTGGCAGTACACCGGGCAGGGCAAGTTCTGCACCCTGTCCGGCGGCGTCAGCGGCAAGACCGTGCTCGTCGCCTCCTCCTGCGCCGATTCGACCCCCGCCGACCAGGCCGTGGCGCTGAACACCGCGGACGGCAAGGTCGGCTGGTGGCGGGGCCTGAACAACCAGCCGAAGACGGTGACCGTGCTGTCGGCCGAGCCGTCCGTGGTCCTCACCACCGGCGGGAAGCCCGAGGACGACCGGGTGTTCGCCTGGGGCGCGGGCGGCGACCCGGCCGCCGAGATCCCGGTGGCCGTCGACGGCGGCCGGCTGGACGTCGCCCACGGCACGTTTTCGGCCACTCCCGAGGTGTACTTCGAGGGCCGCACGATGGTCACCACCCTGGCCCCGCCGAACGGCGGCGGGCCGATGGCCGCGGTCGGCTACGACCTGGACACCGGCAAGCAGCGCTGGAAGACGCCGACCGCCGCCAAGGGCGCCGTCCGGGCGGTCGGCATCGACGGCGGGTCGCTGGTGCTCGCCGCCGACGAACGCCGCGACCAGCCCGCCCGCCTCAGCCGGTTCCCGCTGGCGGGCGGCCGGGAGGCGACCGGCGGCAACTTCCCGGCCGGCACCGGCTCGCTGCTGATCTCCGGACGGGTGCTCATCGGCGGCGGGCAGGTGGTCGTGGTGCCCGAGCACTCGACCAACTACGGCACGGCGGCGGGGTACCGGGCGAAGGACTGAGGCCCTCCGCCCGGGTGGCCGGCTTCCCCAGGCCGCCTTACGCCGCCTTGTACCGCCTTGCGCTGCGTTACGCCGTCGTACGCCGTCTTACGCCGCGGAGACGGGGCGGCCCGGTACGGCCGGCAGCCAGTCCGCGAGCTCCCGGACCTCCGAGCCGCGCAGACCGAGCGCCAGCATCAGGCTGGCCTGCGGCGTCGGCTCGAACGGGCGGCGCAGCAGCTTCATCCCGGCCTGCTCCGGCGTGCGGTCCGCCTTGTGCTGGTTGTCCTCCGCGCACGCGGCCACGGTGTTCATCCAGCTGTCGGCACCACCGCGCGACCTGGGTTGGAGGTGGTCCACCGTGGTGGCCCGCCGCCCGCAGTACGCGCACAGGTGCCGGTCCCGCGCCAGGACGCCACGCCGCGACCACGGAGCCTGTTGTCGGAACGGCACCCGTACGTACCGTTGCAGTCTGATCACCCGTGGCACCGGGACGGCCACGCCCGTCCCCCGGATCGAGCGCAGCGGATGCGCCTGCTCCACCACCGCCTTGTCCTGGAGCACCAGGACGACGGCGCGCTGGAGCGACACCGTCGTCAGGGGCTCGTAGCTCGCGTTCAGAACCAGCGTGTTGCGCACTCGGCACACCCTTCCCGCGGGCGTGCCACGGCGGCACGACCGTCTCCACACACGTCACTGCCGCCGCACGGCGGTGGAACCACTCTGAATGGGCCCGTAGCCGTCGAACAACGGAATTTCCGGTATCGGGGAGGGGCCCGGGACGGCGGATCGGCCGACCGGGAGGGGTGCCTCGGGAAAACTCGCTGGCCGGAACCGCGTAGGCTCTATCAGGCTGGAGTCGTACCGACCCGGAGCCCGACCGAACCGGGCCAGCACTGGGCGGACGCCCGATCGAAGGAGAAGCGTGACCGTGACGGACATCGTCGACGAGCTGCAGTGGCGCGGGCTGATCGCCCTTTCCACTGACGAGGACGCACTGCGCAAGGCGTTCGCGGACGGCCCGGTCACGTTCTATTGCGGCTTCGACCCGACGGCCCCCAGCCTGCACCTCGGCAACCTGGTGCAGATCCTCACCATGCGCCGCATCCAGCAGGCGGGGAACCTCCCGCTCGGTCTGGTCGGCGGCGCCACGGGCCTGATCGGCGACCCGAAGCCCACCGCCGAGCGCGTGCTCAACGACCCCGAGACGGTGGCCGGCTGGGTCGAGCGCCTGCGCGGCCAGATCTCGCGCTTCCTCGACTTCGAGGGCCCGTACGCGGCGCGCATGGTCAACAACCTGGACTGGACGTCCGGGATGTCGGCGATCAGCCTGCTGCGGGACGTGGGCAAGTACTTCCGGGTCAACAACATGATCGCCAAGGAGGCCGTCGCCCGACGGCTCAACTCCGACGCGGGCATCAGCTACACCGAGTTCAGCTACCAGATCCTCCAGGGCATGGACTACCTGGAGCTGAACCGCCGCTACGGCTGCGCCCTGCAGACCGGCGGCAGCGACCAGTGGGGCAACCTGACCGCCGGCACGGACCTGATCCGCAAGGCCGACGGCAAGTCCGTCCACGCGCTGGCCACGCCGCTGATCGTCAAGGCCGACGGCACCAAGTTCGGCAAGACCG
This sequence comes from Kitasatospora sp. NPDC057512, assembly GCF_042802135.1. Classification (NCBI taxonomy): domain Bacteria; kingdom Bacillati; phylum Actinomycetota; class Actinomycetes; order Kitasatosporales; family Streptomycetaceae; genus Kitasatospora; species Kitasatospora sp. NPDC057512. The sequence continues at coordinate 817 of NZ_JBHVET010000534.1, read as the reverse complement.
AGTCCGGCACGGTCTGGCTCGACCCCGAGCTGACCACCCCGTACGCCTTCTACCAGTTCTGGCTGAACGCGGACGACCGGGACGTCCCCACCTTCCTGCGGATCTTCAGCTTCCGCTCGAAGGAGGAGGTCGAGGAGCTGGAGCGCGAGACCACCGAGCGCCCGGCCGCCCGCCTCGCCCAGCGCGCCCTCGCCGAGGAGCTCACCACGCTGGTGCACGGCGCGGAGCAGTACGAGCGTGCGGTCGCCGCGTCCAAGGCGCTGTTCGGCCAGGGCGACCTCGCCGACCTGGAGGCCCCGACCCTGGCCGCCGCCCTGGCCGAGGTCCCGAAGGCCGAGGTGTCCGAACTCCAGACGGTGGTCGACCTGCTGGTCGCCGTCGGGCTGTCGCCCAGCCGTTCGGCCGCCCGCCGGACGATCAAGGAGGGCGGGGCCTACCTCAACAACGTCAAGGTGACGGACGAGGAGGCCGTGCCGACCGAGGCCGACCTGCTGCACGGCCGCTGGCTCGTGCTGCGGCGCGGCAAGCGGAACCTGGCGGCGGCGGAGCTGGTCGCCGCCGGCTGACCACCGGTCGACGGCTGGGCCGATTGAGGCGGCCGGTCGAGGCTTGGCTGAAAGCACACCCGCTCTGAGCTGCGGCTTCGAGCACCGAGGGCCGGATCTGGACAGATCCGGCCCTCGACGTTTGACGATGTCGTCCGGGTGGCCTAGTGTTGAACGAGTCGCTGGAGCGGCCACCCCACTCAGCAAGACCCACTCCCACCCTGACCCCCATGAAAATGGGTTCGTTGGCATTGCCTTCTACGGGTGAGTGT
>NZ_JBHVET010000533.1:0-6134 GCF_042802135.1 Kitasatospora sp. NPDC057512 | reverse complement strand
CCCGCACCAGGGCCCGGCGGTGTCCGTGCTGCGCGGGAGCGCGGGTCAGGCGGTCATGAACTCGCCCACCCGCAGCGCCCGCTTCACGATCCGGACGTCCCCGATGTACCCGTGGAAGACCTTGTCCAGCACCCCCGCGTACGCGTAGCCGCCCAGCATCCACGGCCGTCCCAGCGTGGTCAGCCCGACCGCGGGCGTCGCCGGGTTGCGCGCCACCTCGCAGCCGTCGACGTACATCCGGCTGAGCTTCCCGTCGTTGACCACCGCGACGTGCCACCACCGGTCCAGCGGCAACTGGTGGCCCCAACAGGTCGACGCCCCGGCCTGGTTGAGCGGGTAGACGCACCACTGGAGGGCCGGCGCCTCGGAGACGCTGAGCGTCGCGACCGGCTCGTCGGCGTCCGTCCCGGGCCCGCTCCTGCCCGCCTCGCCGCTCGTCCCCCAGCGGCTGAGCAGGGCGGACCAGCGGCTCTGCGCGGAGTCCCAGTCGGCGGGCAGCTTGAAGAAGGCCTCGACGGTGAACCCGGGCTCGAAGGTCTCCCGGTTCACCGGCGCGGTGGGCACCGTCTGCAGGTAGCCGCCGCGGACCGGCGAGCGGGTGCCCCTGAACAGCAGGCTGCCGTGGCCCGGCTGGTCCGGGTGGTGCTCGGCGGACCAGCTGAGCGCCCCGTCGGGCGTGCCCGGGGCACTCTGCCAGAGCAGGTCGTTGCCCTGCCCGGTCAGATCCTTGACGACCTGCTGCGGGGTGACGGCCGCACCGTCCGCGCCGCCGTTGTCGAACCGCCAGTAGGCCACCGTGTCGCGGACCAGCAGCTCGCCCGCCCGCCGCGCCGGGCGCTGCGGGACGGGCGCGAAGCCGGCGAAGCGGCGCTCGAAGTCGATCGCGAGCGAGAAGCGGTCCACGTCCGAGGTCAGCTCGACCTGCTGGGCCGCCAGCGCGTTGCGCTCCTCGGCCGCGATCTGCTGGATCCACGGCGAGAACGTCGACACGTCGACGGTGCCGCGGTCGAGGTCGAAGCGGTACGCCCGGATCATCGCCGCGCCGCCGTAGTAGCGGTCCTGGTAGTTGGTGATGTGGACGTGCACGTCGTGGCCGGCCCTGTTCCGCAGCACGGTGCGCCCGGGCGGCCAGTAGTGCCCGTTGACGGTCAGGAAGATCTGGTCGTTGCCGTCGATCAGCCGCTCCCAGAGCCGCTTCCCGTTGTCGGACAGCTCGGCGCGGCCGCCGTCGTCGGCGTGCGCCAGGTCGTGGGTGGTCAGGATCACCGGAAGCTCGGGGTTCGCCGCGATCACCCCGTTCGCCCAGGCGAAGCCCGCGTCGGAGAGCCGCCAGTCCAGCGAGAGCACCATCCAGTCGCGGCCCGCCGCCCGGAACACGTGGCAGGTGTTGTAGCCGTCCGGGCTGGAGCCCCGGTAGCCGGAGGTGCGGGCGGCCCTGGCCTTGCTGAAGGTCTCCAGGTACGGGGTGGCGCCGCGCTGGTCGTCGGTCGAGGAGCGGACGTCGTGGTTGCCGGCGAGCACGCCGTAGGCCGCGCCCGCGTCGTCCAGCAGGCCGAACACCTTGGTGACGGCGGCGTACTCGACGGCCAGGCCGTTCTCGGTGACGTCGCCGAGGTGGGCCAGGAAGACGATGTTGTCGTCCGTCCCGTCCTCCCGGTTGACCCCGCCGTCCAGCACGTAGCGGACCGAGGCCTCCAGCGGCGCCGGGTGGATCCGGTCCTGGTCGAACAGGTACTGGGTGTCCGGCATCACCACGACGGTGAACTGCCGGGCGTCCGGGTCGGGCTGCCACCGCCCCTTCTTCCCCTTGCCCTTCCCGGGCGCCTTCGCGGCCGCACCCGCCGCGACCGCCGCCTCGGGCCCGGCCGCCTGCGCCGGCACCGCACCTAGCAGGCCGAGCCCGGCGGTGCCGACCCCCGCGCCCAGCAGACCGGCCCCGCGCAGGAACCGGCGCCGACTGGCCGCGGCCGGCCCCTCCCCGTCGAGGTCGGCGGTCCGCGGGCAGCCGCACTCGTGCTCGGTCGCCTGGTTGTCGTGCATGTTCGCTCCCGGAAGTGGTGTGGGCCCTGACGGTAGGGAGCGGGATTGGTCGGAGATCATCGGCCGGGCCATGCCCCGATGAACAGCGGCCGAATCCGCCGGGCTTCGGGACCCGGGCTTCGGGACCCGGGCGGCGGGCGACGGTGGGCACCGGCGGGCCGGTGCGCCCGGGGGCCGGCATGCTCCCGGGGGCGGGCGTGTGCCGGCGCCGGAACCGGGTAGGCGCGCCGACGGAACACAACCGGCCGAATCCGTTCGGGGGCCGTCATGGCCGTACGACCCAGTCCAGACCTGCCGCACGCGGGCGGGGCCCGCCGCCGGAGCGGCGAGCGCCACGACTTCCCGCACACCCCGCAGGGCCCCGGCCGGACGATGCCCCAGCTCCGGCCGCAGGAGACGGTGCGCCGGGGCACCGAGCCGGTGACCGCCCGTTCGGACCTGGAGCTGCGGCGGCTGCTCTCGCGGGTCTTCCTCGTCCTGTTCGTCGGCGGGGCGGTGGCGTTCGCCGTGCTGGCCGCGCTGGCCGGCCCTGGCCCCGCCCCCAACCAGGGGACCTACGCCTTCTTCGCCGCCCTGTGCGCCGGGTTCGCCGGCGTCACCGCGCTCGACCTGCTGGTGATCCGGCGCCGACTGGCCGGCGGCCAGGGCCGCGACCGGGCCGACCCGGTCGGCGCCCCGGGGAGCATGGCCTCAGGCACCACTGCTCCGGGGACCACGACCTCAGGGATCAGGCCTCCGGAGCACCCGGAGCACCCGGGGCACCCGGGCGCCGACCGGCGGGACTGAGTGCGCGGCCCCCGACCGTCGCCCGCCCAACCGTCACCGGCGCCACAACCATCCCACCGGGTCTGGCCCGGTGGCCGTTCGGCAGACCGCAGGTTTGCATGGAGTCACCGAGCCCCCAGCGATCCGGAGGTAGCGCCGTGTACGAGATGTGGGCCGAGCACGACCCGGCGGTCTCCCCGCCCGCCGTGGTATGGCACGTGGTGGCCAAGGACGATGCGACCTCCTCGCTGTGCGGGCGCTTCCTGGAGCCCTCCCAGCGCGTCGTCCCGGTGGGGGACGGCGACGGCGCCGGTGCGGCCGGGCCGGACCGGTACTGCGACCCCTGCCTGGTCACCGTGCGCGAGGCCTTGGCCGCCAGCGCGCGGTGACCGTCCGGCCGTCCGTTGCGACGCCCGATCCCCTGCGACGTCCGATCTCCGTTGACTTCCTGCCGGCTTCCTTCCGGCACGCGTCATGGCCGTGTGCGCACGGCCCGCGTGTTCACGACGACGCGCTCACGACAGCGGCACCGACGCGCTCACGGCAGCGGCACCGCCATCAGGCACGGGTGCCGACTGCCCGTTGCGGGAGCCGCCAGGACGGTGGCCACCCCGCCGGTGATCTCCACCCGGAGGTCGCCGTCCGAGCTCTCCCAGACCAGGCCCCCGCCGGGCCCGACGGCCTGCGTCTCGTGCACGACGACGACGGACGGTGGAGCGTGCCCGCCGATCGGGCCGGGGAGCGTCACCGCGTAGCGGCGGGTGAGGCTTCTCATCGCGGCCTCCTTCTCCCCCCTCCCTGCGCCATGGATTCTCCCCTCTCTCGACCGCTTGTACACGGAGGATCATTGCCCTTCCAGGGGCCAACGGCGCCCTTCCGCGTCTGCCCAGGCCCGGAGCGCCCACACACCGACGGGCCCGGCATTCCGCCGTCCGGGTGACCGGACCCGCCGGCGCCGCAGGGCGAACCGTCGCGGCATGGGTCATCGTGACGTGAGAGGACACCCGTCCGAGCCCGAGGAGACCGTCCGTGGGAGTCAACGGCGCCGGACCGGACCGGCGGCCCGTGCCGCTGGGCAGCCGCCGTCCCCGGGTGTCGGCGCGCCGGACCCGGGCGGGGGCTCCCGGCCCTGGCCCGTTCCCGTCCGGGGAACACGTCCCCTCCGGACTGCGGACGACGGCCGGGTACACCTGGCGACTGGCCCTGCTCGGGCTCGCCGCCTACCTGGTCGTCAACGTCCTCACCCGCCTCGAACTGCCGGTCGTCGCGCTGTTCGTGGCGCTGGTCATCACCTCCGTGCTGCGCCCGCCGGTCGACCTGCTGGCCCGGGTCACGCCGCGCTCGCTCGCCGTCCTGGTCACCCTCCTCTGCGCCCTCGCGGTCGTCGGCGGGGTACTGGCGCTGGTCGGCACCACCGTCGCCGACGAGTGGGGCCGGCTGGGCAACGAGCTGCGCGGCGGCCTCTCCCGGATCGACCACTGGCTCACCGGCGCGCCCCTCCATCTGCGGCCCGGCACCGTCACCGACCTGCCGGCCAAGATCGGCACGTTCATCTCGGCCCACCGCTCCACCCTGCTCAGCACCGCGCTGAGCGGCGCCGGCCGGGTCGTCGAGCTGGTCACCGGACTGGCACTCGCGGTGTTCTGCTCGGTGTTCTTCCTGCACTCCGGCGACCGGATGTGGTCCTGGGCGCAGCGGCAGCTGCCGGTCCCGAGACGTTCGGCCTGGGACCGCGCCGGCCGCGCCGCCTGGCTCAGCTTCGCGGGCTACACCCGCGGCGTGCTGATCGTGGCGGCCTCCAACGCCGTACTGGTGGGCATCGCGCTGGCGGTCCTGCGGGTGCCGCTGGTCCTGCCGCTGATGGTGCTGGAGTTCGCGGCGACCCTCATCCCGCTGATCGGCTCCCCGATCGCCCTGGCGATCGCCGCCGTGGTCGCGCTCGCCGCCCGGGGGCCGGTGATCGCGCTGCTGGTGCTCGCGCTGATCGTGGTCATCGGCCAGATCGAGGGGCACCTGCTGCATCCGCTGGTGCTCAGCTGGTCCGTCCGCATCCACCCGGTGGTGATCGCCGTGTCGGTGGCCGGCGGCGCGGTACTGGCGGGGGTCCTGGGCGCGGTGGTGGCGGTGCCGGTGGTGTCGGTCGCCTGGGCGGTGCTCGGCGAGCTGCGCACCCACGGCAAGCCCGGGCGCCCGGGGGCGGAACCCGCTGCGGCGGGCGACCGGCCCGGCCGCGGAGAGGACCGGGGGCGGCGCCCGGGGCAGGGCGAGGGCGGCCGAAACGACGCGTGAGGGCGCAGCGGCGCCGACGACCGGCATCAGGCTGGTCGGCGAGGCCTTCGGACCCGCTCGCTTCGGACCCACTCGCCTCGGACCCACTCGCCTCGGACCCGCTCGCCTCGGACCCGCTCACTTCGGTCCCGGCCCGGCGTACGGGTGGTCCGCCCGGCCCCCCGTGGTGGGGCCGTTGGGCCCTGGCCGCGCGGCCGGGGGTCCGGGATCCTGGTCGCCGGTATGCGCCGGCTGGGAGTGGAAGGGCCTGGGGATGGGCGAGTTGGTCACGGTGAGGGCGTTCGAGGGGCTGACCGGCGAGGTCCTGGCCGAGACGCGGGCCCGGGTGGCCGCCGCGGCGGCGGCTCCGGGGGTGGGGACGCTGGTGGAGGCCCTGCGGGTCCGGCTGGCGGCCGTCGCCGGGGGCGTGCTGGCACAGGTGAACGCCGAGGTGGACGGCCGGCGGATCCGCGTCCAGGAGGCCGCGGCCGGGCTGGGCGACTCCATCGACCGGGTGAGCGACGCGCTGCGCGGCAGGATCAGGGCGGTCACCGGGGCCTGGGCGCCGCGCCCCTGGCCTGGCCACCGTACGGCGGCCTCCGGCGGGCCGGGCGGCGGGGCCGTCCGCGAGCTCCGGGTGTCCCGCCGCAAGGAGCCCTCGCTGGTGTGGTGCTCACCGGCGGCCGCCGCCCGGACCATGGACGCGATGGACTACGACATCCACCTGTTCACCGATCCGGCGACCGAGACCGACGCCGTGGTCTACCGGGTCGGGCCGACCGGCTACCGCCTCGCCCGTACCGTCCCCGCCGGACCGGCCGGCCGCCGGACCTCGCCGATCACCCTCAGCCCGTACGGCGCGCCCCGGCTGACGGAGGCGCAGGCCGTCGACCGGCTGGCGGGCGCGGAGCTGCCGTTCCTGTTCTTCGCCCACCCGGTCAGCGGCCGGGGCCGGGTGCTCTACCGCCGCTTCGACGGCCGGCTCGGCCTGATCGCCGGGCACGCCTGACGGCCGCGGGGCTTTCACCGGGCCCCGGGCCCTGGGGCCTTCGCCGGAACCG